>JAJDBO010000310.1 GCA_029261305.1 Nitrospirales bacterium | reverse complement strand
CATCCAGAAACGCGCCGTATCCGGCGCCGATCACGGCCGCCGCGATGATGATCGCGGCGTAGGATTTTAGACGCGCCCGGTTGGGAAAGACCACGCCGCGCTCCTGACTATACCGGTTGACTGACGGAGTTGGCGTGGCTGGCGCGATAACCGACCACCGCAATGGCGATCCAAACGAGGCTTCGAAGGACCATGGCGCCAACGGTGCGCGTCTCAAAAGCACCACCGGTCAAGATATGAACACCGAATGCGGCGAATACGAGGAGCGTTGTTATGGCGATGACTGCGGCGGTTCCAACCGCCCACTTGGCCCTTAGAAATAGACCGATGCCGGCGGCGACATAAGCGAAGCCGGCGGCGAAGTTAAACCAAAGCACGAAGGCAACGGCATCGCCGGCGGCGGCCTGGGCCGCGGCGCCGCCAAACAGCGCCCGTCCGCCGGAAAGGATGGTCAGCAGGCCAAACAGAACAGCTATGACAGCGGCGATTCTAATACCCAAGGTTGCGTTCTTGTTATTCATGGCGCGGGTCCTTCCTGGCCGTCCAAACGGCCATCACGAAGATTAAAAATGTGGTCGAACCGGTCGTAGATTTTCTCGTCATGGGTGACGGCGAGGATTGCCGCCTGTTGCTCGACCGCGACCTTGCGCAACAGGTCCATGACGATCCCCGCGCGTTGTGAGTCGAGGGCCGCCGTGGGTTCGTCGGCGAGGATAATGCGTGGCCGGTTGGCCAGAGCGCGGGCAATGGCGACCCGTTGCGCCTCACCGCCTGAGAGGTTCGCCGGAGCCGCATGCTTGCGGTGACCGACTTCCAGATACTCCAGAAGTTCAACCGCCCTTGCCTTAGCATCGGCTGCGCTAAATCCCGCGAGGCTCAGCACGAGAGCCACGTTGTCGATGCTGTCGAGGAAAGGCAGCAGGTTATGGAACTGGAAGATGAAGCCAATTTTCTCGAGCCGCAGCTTGCGCAAATCCGATCGCAACCAACGCCCGTCATAGACGACATCGCCGTCGAGACTGATCCACCCGCTGCTCGGCTCCAGGATGCACCCGATGACGTTCAGAAGCGTGGTCTTGCCCGATCCGCTCGGCCCGAGAAGCCCGATCACCTGGCCCGGATGGACCTGCAAACTGACATCGCGCAAGGCATCGACCCGGGTGTCTCCTTCGCCGAAGTGTTTGGAAATGCCCCGCAGGTCAACAAGCGGCTCTGACTGTCTGGTGTCGTTCATCGCGCTAGCCGCCGAGCGCCGTTGCCGGGTCGACCTTCAAGGCGAGCCGGACTCCGAGACCGCTCGATAGAATGCAAACGAGGATTACCGCCGCCCCAAGGGCGAGGCCGTCTTCGGGCTGGAGGACAACGCGACGCGGGAAATAGTCCTTGATGGTGGTAATCAGCAAGACCCCAAAGCCGAAACCAATCACCCCCATGGCAAGCGCCTGCTGGACGATGAGGCCAATGATGGTGCGATCGGGGGCGCCAATGAGCTTGAGAGTGGCGATCTCGCGAAGCTTGTCCATTGTCATCGTGTAGAGGATCAGCGCAATAATCACCGCCGAGACGATGAGCAGCAGAGCGGTGAACAGGCCGATCTGTTTGCGCGCCTTGTCGACGACGGAGCGGGTCAGGATGTCTTCCTGGCCAGCTTGGGTCATGGCCGAAAGGTGCTTCCAGCGCCGGGTGGCCTCAGCGATGCTGTCGGCTGACGCGTTTGGCGTCACACGGGCGATGACGGCGTTAGTGGTATCGGTGACGCCGGGGCCGGTGCCGCGGGCGATCTCGCGCCGCGCCGCCGGCGGGGCCAGTTCGAATTGAAGCTCCTGAGAGTCCCGCAGTGTGATGTAGACGACCGGATCGCCGCCGGACGAAACCTGATTGTCGGTGAGGCCGACGACGGTGAAAACGTTGCGGCCCAGTTGCAAACGGTCGGCGAGCACCAGGCCGGCACGCTCGTCGGCGATCAGCTCATAGTGACTCCGGCCAATCGTCCGCCCCGCGGCGATGCGGTCAGGACCACCGGGCCGCCCCGGCTCATACCCGACAACGTAAAGGCGTAGCTTTTCGCCCTGAAAACGAGTTTCGATGGACTGATAGGTGATACTGCCGGCCGCACTCACGCCTTCGAGGCGGGCGATGGCTTCGCGGGTATCGCCGGGGATGCGCGAGGCCTCGGCAAACGGGCCGCGCGTGCCCGACTCCACAACCCAGACATCCGCCGCCGGGGTGCGGGCGAGGGTCAGGGCATCCTCGACCAGGCCCCGGTAGATGCCAATCATGGATAGGACGACGCCGAGCAGCAGGCTGAGCCCGAAACAGGTGAGCAGGAAGCGTCCGAGATTGTGCCGGATGTCGCGGTAGGCGAGGTTCATGGCGTCACGCCCTCCGACACCTTTGCGGCTCGCCCTTCGCGCAGACCCGGGCGCAGTGCGGTTACGACACGCGCACCTGGCGGCAGGTCATCGATGATCTCTAAAAGGGAATCGAGGGTTCGGTGACCGAACGCCACGTCGCGGCGCTGCAGCGCGCCATCCTCGACGGTCCAGACCACACCGTGGGTTCCAGTAAAACCCTCGACAGCCGTTTCCGGCACCAACAGCGCCTCGTCAAGAACAGCGGTGGTGATGAAGACTTCCGCCTGTTCGCCGAGGTGGAAACTTGCCGGGCAGGCGTCGCAGGCGATGTAAACACGGCGCTCTTCGCTGACCCGGTCGCTCTCGATGTCGATGCGCGTCACATGGCCTTGAAAGCTCTGGCGGGGCAGCGACCGCAAGCGCACATCGGCGGTTTGCCCGAGCCGGATATCGCCGGCGCGTGCT
>JAJDBO010000309.1 GCA_029261305.1 Nitrospirales bacterium | reverse complement strand
GGCTAGTTCCGACTTTAGGTTGATTCCCGTTCCAGGGCACACTCAAGGGAGTCTCGCCTTACTCTATAAAAACCGTTTCCTTTTTACCGGAGACCATCTCTGGTGGGATCCGCACCAACACCAATTGGAAACCCCTTCTGTTCTGGTTTGGGATAATGTTCAATTAGTTCACTCTCTTTCCAGGTTGCTGGATGTGAGTTTTGAGTGGGTGCTTCCTGGCCATGGGCATCGAATCCACCTCAATGCTACGATGATGCGTCGTTATTTGAAAGCCTTGGTTGAATCGCGTTCTCGGGAGCCGTAACCTTTTTTCATCCCTGGTGGTCAGCTGCTTCTCTCCAATTTCTTTTTCAACTTAGAAAATTGAGCCCTTTGCTTTAAGCTAAATTTGGGATATTCCAGGCCTAAACTTTTGATGGTCTCGGCGATGATATCGGCGACACAGAGACGCATGTAGGGTTTGTTATCCGCCGGAATGGCATACCACGGGGCCCACGGTCGTGAGGTGGCATTCAAACAGTCTTCATAGGCCCTCATGTATTTGGCCCAGAGCTGACGTTCATCCACATCTGCTTGTGAAAATTTCCAGTGTTTCTGAGGCTGATTGAGACGAGAGAGAAAACGCTGCTTTTGTTCAGCTTTGGAAACATTGAGCCAAAACTTCAGAATAATGGTTCCATTTCTCGCGAGATGCTTCTCATGATCTAGAATGGATTCATACCGACCTTCCCACAGCCGTTCTAAATCTATGTGGTTGGGGAGGCCTTGTGTTTCCAAGTATTGAGGATGCACACGAACCACGAGCACCTCTTCGTAATAACTTCGATTGAAGATCCCAATTTTCCCACGTTCAGGCAGTCGGAGGGTCGTACGCCACAAGAAGTCATGGGCGCGTTCCAAATTCGAAGGTGCCTTAAACGAGAACACCTGGCAGCCAGAAGGATCGACTCCATTCATTACGGCACGGATAGTACTATCCTTTCCTGCCCCATCCATGGCTTGAAAGATCAGCAGTAGCGAAAACCGTCCATTGGCATAGAGCATCCGCTGCAAATCATCCAACTCCTTCACTAACTTTTGGAGCTGGGCCATACACCCTTTCTTCCCTGGGGCACCCACGAGAGGGGTGGTCCGTGCGTCTTTCACCGTGAACGTTCCGGTGTAGGGAACCAGAAAAGGATGAGAATGGGCTTCAAACATGGAAGCGTTGTAACAAATCGAGAGAATAATTTCGATCCTCCCTTCTTCGGATCCGCCTGGGTTCAGACAAACACCTTGAGAATATGGCCTTTCCCCTCGCCTATGGCCTTTAGTTAGGACAAGTTAACAACCGAAAAGAAACCAGAAGACAATAGATTATTTTCCTAGAAGGAATCACAGTATGATTACAGCGATTGGGGATGTGTTACGACGTTGTTACGAACGGGGATGGATTACCACACGAGACGGCAATTGTAGTTTGAAACGAGCACGCAGTATCTATTTATATATTACCCCATCAGGGTGGCGAAAGACCATTATTCATCCCGAACATATGGTGAAAATCAAATTGAAAGATGGCCAGATTCATATTCCCGAAGGTACAACTCCTTCCGGGGAATTACACATGCATTATTTGCTCACCAAAGATTATCCAAAAACTCGCGCTGTGGTTCATGTTCATTCCACTCATGTGGTGGCAGCGATGTATCGAGGGTTTGATCTTCCAAAATTGTGTGAACAGTTTCCTGAGATCCATCGATATACCCGCGTCGGAGCTTCCGTGCCCTTTCTTCCTGCCGTGAGCGCTGAATTGGGAGAAGCGACAGCTGCGGCTTTAGGCGTTTCTGAAGCCAATCCTGCAGGTGATTACGACATTGTTGGGTTAGCCAATCACGGAGTGTGTGCCATGGCAGACAATCCATGGTCAGCTTACGAACATATCGAACGACTTGATCATATTTGTGAAATTGCGCTGAAAAGTGGGGTCTCGCCTTAGGTGGGCTGATGCGAGCATGAACAAACGTCTAGGTGTTACCCTTGACGTATTACGTTTCACGTTTCGCAATTACATTCAGCCATCGGCCTTTGCGCTCTTGGTGGCTCACCGTTTGTAACGATAGAATTTCCCATCCTGTCTGTTGAATCACTTTCTGCAATTCCGGTTTTAGCCATCGACATAGAAAACGGCCAGGAATCCATTCACTCTGGAGAAATCCGCTCCCCTTTCCATGTACTAAAGTGGCGCCTAGAATGCCGCCTGGACGGGTAAGACCATGGACCTGTCGCAGCAACTGTTTCAGCGTGGATTTGGGTAGGTGAATGAAAGACGCAGCCGCCCAGATTCCCTCAAAGGTGCGGGGTTGAAAGGGTAGGTGTTTCATGTCGGCTTGGACCAACGGCAATTTCGGACTCCTGGCTCTGGCGACCCGAAGAAAGGGAAGGGTAAGGTCGAGCCCCACCACCTGAAATCCTTGTCGTCGAAGATGTCGACTATCCTGTCCGGGGCCACACCCTAAGTCCAGCACGTGTGAGTGAGTAGGCAAGAACACACACCATTTCTCGAGGTGTGGAGGGGTGTGGTAGGTGCGACGGTGCCAGGTTTTAAGATAGGTGTCCAAACCATTTTGATAGCCTTGAATCGTTCGATAGGTCGATGGAGAAAAGGGCATAGAATTGAAAATCAGCTAAGACAGATTATCGGTTCATTCTAATTCGTATTTATCTATCCATATTGGGTTTAGGCACGTTGGCCTAGGCAAGGGGGTTGGCAAGGGCTCCGAGAATGTGAATAAGGAAAGAAAATGTATCCTTACGATTGTTGGAGAAACGACCACCTCATCGGGAACTGATTGCCATGGTGATAATTGTGAAAAAGCCTTCCCAATATGACAGAGTTTCAATAGGATTGTTGGGTGTCGCCCTCTGCGTGTTTGCGGTGATCCCAAGCGGGAGTGTACTTGGCGAAGAGGTCGTTCTCCAGGTTCAAGAATCCAAAGTTGGGATGGCACAGGCATCCGGGGTCAGAGCCAAATCCAAGACCCATAAGTGGACCGTTCCCTGTGAACGAGAAGATGGCACGCAGGGCATTTTTCGTGTTTCCTCAAATGTGACAGATGAGGATTCTTCATTAGATCTCGAGACTAATACTGAAAGTGCCGAAATAGCTGAAAAGCCCCCTACTCCCAACATCCAAGACCCCGTCCCATCGGAATCTGAGGAAGACCCATTTGGGAATCCCACCCTCAAATGTGGAAGACTTCTTACTCTTCTTGCCATTTTTGCGCATGGTAAATCTCTAGTGCCGTAAGGGTCTGTGGATCGTCCCGCATTCTTTTTATTCGAGATACGAATTACGAGATACGTTTCTCCTTTCTCGAATTTTCCCTCACGCTTCACGAGATACGCTTGTTTCTCCACCCTCCAGGCCGATTCGATGATTTCCTAAAAAATCCTCGATTATTAAATACACCGAAGGAACGATAGTGAGAATAATCACCGTCCCGAATAAAATTCCAAATCCCAGCGAGATGGCCATAGGTATAATAAAACGAGCCTGAAGTGCGGTTTCAAAAATCATGGGAGCCAATCCGAAGAAAGTCGTGAGCGACGTTAAGACAATAGGGCGAAAGCGTTTCATGGCTCCTTGGACGATGGCCTCGATGAGCGGAATATGTTTTTCATCCCGAAGTTGGTTGGTGGCGACAATAAGCACGAGTGAATCATTGACGACGACCCCAGCCAACGCAATGATCCCAAAGAGGCTAATGATGCTCAGTCCATACCCCAAAAGGAAATGTCCGGCGATCGCGCCAATAATGCCAAAGGGAATACTGAGCATGACGATGAGGGGTTGGACATAACTTCTGAAGGGAATGGCAAGCAAGCCATAGATGAGGATCATGGCCAAGGCAAATCCTACGGATAAGGCGGAAAGGGACTCTTTTTGAGAGGCTTGTTCGCCTTCAAGTGAATAATTAAGTCCTGGATATTTCTTCAACAAGGCCGCAAGTTCATTTGTGGTGATTTCTCCAACGATGGTGTTGGCATTGGAAATTTGATCATCCACGTCCGCCGTCACTGCGACGATACGGCGTCCATCTCGACGCTTGATTTCCGTGTAGGCATGCCCGGGTTCAATGTCCGCCGCTTCTGCCAGCGTAATCTCTCCACCTTGTTCAGTTTGAAGCACCAGTTGTTCTACTGTGAAATATTGACGTCGCTCCTCTTCTGGTAGTCGTACCATTACTTTAACTTCATTTCGCCCACGTTGTTGCCGCAGGGCTTCTACACCGTAAAAGGCCCCTCGAACTTGCCGAGCCAAATCCATGGCGTTTAAGCCTAGACTTTGCGCTTCTGGCTTGATGCGAAAACTCATCTGCGGTTTTCCCTTGGACACGCCGTCATCGATATCCGTGACGCCGCCATAATGCGAGAGGCTTTCAGCTAACTCCTGTGCGGCAGCTTCCAAAATAGGTCGAGAACGATGCGTGAGTTGGATATCAATGGGTGCTCCGCCGGTTGGGCCAGTCTCCGCTTTAAATGTGAGTGATTCTAATCCGGGAACGGATCCTATTGATGTTCGCCATTCTTTGGCGAATGTGCCTCCGCTGAAATCTCGTTGATCAGCAGGAACCAGGAATACCATCATGCCGACTAAATGGCTGCCTGCGACAGCCGAGGGGGCGTCGCCTGGACCCAATTGAGGTAGCGCGGTGCCAATTTGGGCATAGATCCCACGAAGGATCGATTTTCCTCCATGGGTATCGATAGTCGCATTGGCGGTGTCCAGCATTCGTTGTAATACTTCACGCGAGGATTCGATCGGTGCCCCATACGGCAAAGTGGCTTGGGCCATGACGATTTCTGAGTCAATGGCTGGAATGAAACTAAAGGGAATATGCCCACCGGCAACTGTGCCAATGGCCAAAATTAAGATGGCAAAACCAATGGCCACCGTCAGGTATTTATTGGCAATGACGCCACGCAGGAATGGTTGGTAGCGGTCTTGGATAAAGCGTTCCATTTTTTCGCTAAACCAAATACGAGGCCTATCCATGGTATGCCAAAACTGTGAAGAGTTTTTGGTGCTGGCGAGGTGAGCAGGAAGAATGAACAAGGACTCAACCAGCGAGACCACAAAGACAGCGACGACCACTGCTGGAATCTGTCGCATGAAATTGCCCATCGTGCCGGGCACAAAAAACAAGGGAAGAAACGCCGCAATGTTGGTGAGCACCGCAAAGGTAATGGGCCCCGCGATTTCATGCGCGCCGGCAATGGCCGCTTGGAGAAAAGGCAAGCCTTCTTCGCGTTTTTGATACACAATTTCTCCAGCAACCACAGCATCATCAACAATGATCCCCAACGTGATGATAAACGCAAAGAGCGAAATCATATTGATTGATGCACCGGTCATTGGGATAAATAAGAAGGAACCGATAATCGAAGTTGGCAATCCCACCGTGACCCAAAACGCGAGTTTAAGATCTAAAAACAAACCCAAAAGCAGCAAGACCAAAACCAGTCCAATGGCGGCATTTTTGAGGAGCAACTGCATGCGGTCTTGATAAATCTCGGATTGGTCGTTCCACACCGCCAGTCCGATACCCTCAGGTAACTCAACTTGGAATTCATTGATGTAGGCATGCACGCTATCGGAGACGGACTGTGGTGATTCATTGCCGGTGCGAAACACTTTGACCTGGATAGCCCGTTGACCGTTGTAGAAGGCTTCTTCGTCCGTATCTTCGAACCCGTCGTGAATCGTCGCAATATCTTCCAGTCGAATGGTTGCGCCATCTGGTGTAGAAGAAACTGGGATCTCAGCATACTCACGACCAAAGTCTCGTCGCTCCTGTGTGCGAAGTAACACTTCCCCGCTGGTGGTTTTCACTCCGCCGCCCGGCATCTCAATGGCCGTTTCTCGAATCTCTTGGGCGATGCGATCGAGTGTGAGGCCATAGGCGCGAAGATAGCGTTGCGGCACTTCCACGGAAATTTCTCGTGGACGGGCAACACCCAATTCCACTAGGGTGATGCCTGAACGTTGCAGTAAATCATCACGAACGCGTTCTGCCACGTCGCGAAGCGTTTGTTCTTCCTGATTGCCGTAGACCATCAGCGTCAAGACCTGATGACGCACTTCCACCAAACTAATAATGGGTTCCTCCGCTAGCTCGGGAAACGACTGAATGCTTTCAACTTCGTTGTTTACGTCCTGGAGGACACTATTGGTATTGACACCATTGAGCAGTTCAATCTGGATGAGGGCACTGCCTTCGCTTGAGGTGGAGGTCACTTTCTTCACCCCATCGAGTCCACGCACTGCATCTTCGATGGATAGCACAATGCCTTGTTCGACCTCTTCTGGGCTTGCTCCGGGATAGGCCACGGATACTCGAATCACATCCACTTCGAATTGAGGAAACACTTCTTGCTTGATCTGCGAGCTGACGAGCAATCCGCCCAAGATAAAAATAACCATCACGAGATTGGCCGCCACCGTATGTTGGGCCATCCAGGCAATGGGACCAGAGGGAATAGGATGTGAGTCACTCGATGTCATGAAAAGATTTACTCGGGTGGAGATTCTGGAGAGATTGGCGCAGGTTCAGGATCTGGGTCAGAGGCCACGGGTTCGGGAAGAGAATGTTTCTCCGTCGATTGGAGTAACAGCCCAGGTATAGCCGCTGGTAATTGACTCGTAATGATTTGATCGCCTTCCTCAACGCCTTGGCTAATGACGACGGAGTCTTTCCGCGAGAGCAGGATGTCGACAGGCCGAACCTCGAGTTGATTGTCCCGACTTTTTACCCAGACGCGGCTTCCTTCGCGGATGGTGTGACGCGGAAGCACAACGATGTCTTGAAGTAGAGGCCCCTCAATTTCCACGCGAACATATTCGCCGAGCAACAGAGGTCGGCGGACCGATTTTCCTGGTTTCAAATCAAGGGGATCAGCAATGGAGACCAGCACTTGAGCCATGCGGCCGTTTTGTGTGACATCGCCCAACAGGTCCACGACTCTCCCAGTTCGGACGACGACGTCACCATTGCCACTGTTTCGAAAAATGCGGACGCGCGATCCGTGGGAAGAGCTGGGCCCTGGAATCGTCAGCCAATCCAATTGCTGAATTGGCACACTCACTTGAACGCGAAACTCATCGGTTCCTACCAATGTGGCTACTGAGCTTTGGGCATTGACTAATTGTCCGACTTCCACTGACTCGGAGAGGACCAGAGCATTGAAAGGAGTTCGAAGGATAGTTCGTTGGAGATCAAGTCTGGCTTTACCCAGACGACTTTTTGCAGCTTGCAGCGCGATTTGTTTTTCTTTGAGATGAGGGCGACGAAGGGCGAGTTGCTTACTAAGATCACTAATTTCCCCAGTCGAGGGTTTCAATAATTTCCATTCACGTTCAGCCACGGCTTGGTTGCCATATTCGACTTTGAGATCAAATTCAGCTTTAGCCAAGGATGATTTTTCTTCATCCACGGCAAACTGA
>JAJDBO010000308.1 GCA_029261305.1 Nitrospirales bacterium | reverse complement strand
GAATTGGTGAGTCGCGCAACTTGCTCGGGATCGACCAAGTTGCGCGAAAACAGAATGACACCACCGGGGCGAAACTCCTGAAGCCAGTCAATAAACTCAGCAGAGAGTTCCGTGCCTTGGAACCCGACCATTAAGAGTTGGCCGATGGTGTCTCGATTCGTCATCGGGAGAAGTCCTTCAGGAATTTCCAGCGCGATTAATTAAAAACTGCACCAGGAGTCGTGTTCCGATGGCTGTTGGTCCTTTGCCAACATATGGACGCTCAGAGGCACTCCAATCGGTGCTCGCAATGTCAAGATGCACCCAAGGGTAATCGCCGACAAATTTACTCAAGAACATACCGGCGGTGATCATCCCACCTCCACGACCACCGATATTGCGCATGTCCGCCACATCACTTTTGAGTTGTTCAAAATATTCATCCCAGAGTGGCATTTCCCACACGCGTTCGCCTGCTTGCTCGCCGGCTTTTTTTAGTTCGGCTTTGAGTTTGTCATCGTTGCCCAACATGCCGATGGCGAATTGACCTAAAGCCACGATGCATGCGCCGGTGAGAGTGGCAATGTCCACCACACATTTTGGTTTGAGCCGGGTGGCGTAGGAGAGGCCGTCAGCGAGGATCAGCCGACCTTCGGCATCGGTATTTTGAACCTCAACGGTTTTGCCGTTGAGCATATTCAGGATATCCCCAGGTCTTGTGGCTCGGCCGCCGGGCATATTTTCGACAGCTGGAAGGATGCCCACCAGATTAATCGGCAACTTCAGGCGAGCCGCCGCACGCACAGCGCCCAACACTTCGGCGCCGCCGGTCATGTCGGCTTTCATATGTTCCATATTTTCAGAAGGCTTGAGTGAAATACCTCCAGAATCAAATGTGACGGTTTTCCCAACAAGGATAATGGGTGCTTCTTTTTTCTTGCCGCCGGAATATTCTAGGATGAGAAACTTGGGGGGTTGCTGGCTCCCCTGCGATACGCCAATCATGCCACCCATGCCTAATTTTTCTTGATCTTTTCGTTCCAACACGGTCAATTTTATTTTTGACTCTTTGGCAATCTTTTTGGCTTCCTGGGCCACCCGAGTGGGGGTCATGACATTGGCTGGGTGATTACATAGATCGCGGGCCAACGAGGTGGCCTGGGCACTGGCTTCCCCGCGCTTTGCACCCGTCTTGATCCCACTGATTTGATTGGCGTTGCTTGTTAGTAAGGTAATGGACCGAACCTCTTTGGCCTCCTTGCCGGTCTTTGTTCGATAGTCGTTGAATTGGTATCCACCTAAGATGGCACCTTCCACCATGGCCTGTGCGATGTCGGATGAAGATAAACTTAAGGCCTCAGCTCCTAACAAAGGTGCTGAAAATGCTTGGGCGCCGGCCTGCTTTACTTTTTTCGAGGCCGTACCCATAGCCTGTCGCACTCGATCCAACGTCACTTCTTTTTTCTTTCCCAATCCCATGAAGAGAATACGTTTCGCGGGTACAGCTCCTCGCGTATGAATCAAAACCGCCTGCTGATTTTTTCCAGTAAATTCTCCATTTTTATTCAGCTCTTGGAGTTGCCCTCCCAGTGCTTTATCCAGTCCCTGATAGTCCTTGGGCAATGTGTTGTCGTCTTCATAACCACCTAACACCAACACCTCGGTGGCTTCTTTATTGATGTCTCCCTGCTTCACCTGACAATTCATATGGTCTCCTATTCCTCTTGATGTAGGATTGATTGTTTCTTGAAAAGGTTAGACCCCACGTGTATCGGGGTCCCAAATAAATTTATGGAGCTGCACTTGAAAACGAACTTGTAGTTGATCCTGAAGAATCCACTCCGCCATGGGCCGTAACTCTTGCCCGCCAAATACTGGGCTAAACAACACCGGACACCGTTCGGTCAGTTGATTCCGCTTCACGACGTCTACAGCCCAATCGTAATCCCGACGGTCGCTTATGACAAATTTTACCTGATCTTTTTCAGTGATGTGTTCGAGATTATCCCAGAGCATTCGGTCTTCCATTTCACTGCCGGGACATTTGATATCCATGATGATTTGAGCACGTGAATCGACTTGGGCAATGTCAATGGCTCCGCTGGTTTCAATTAAGACTTCGAAATGTTCATCGCATAGACGGGAAATTAATTCGAATGCGCTTGGCTGGGAAAGGGGTTCCCCTCCTGTCACTTCAACCAATGGGCAGCCGTAGCTGGTGACGTGTTCGAGCACGGCATCCAGACTCATGTCCTTGCCGCCATGAAAGGCATAGGCCGTATCACACCAAGAGCACCGAAGCGGGCATCCTGTCAGTCGGACAAAGACACAGGGTTGTCCGGCATAGGTGGATTCCCCTTGAATACTATGAAAAATTTCCGTGATTCGGAGTGTGGATTCTGGGGTGTCGGGGGAAGAGCTGGGCTGCAGCGGAAGTGACGTCGGGATGCTCATGGATATGCAGGTTTGTTGAACATCCTGCTAAGCCCAGAGAGCGATGGGCCATCGATGTCGGCGCGCAATTTTGGCCATCCCACGAATGGGATTCACGACGAGAGGATGGCCGACAGATTCTAACGCTTGAATGTCGCCTGGGCTATCCCCATAGGCGTAGCTTTGAGCCAGATCCACGCCATGGGTTTCTGAGAAGGTTTGGAGTAATCGGCGTTTTCCTTCACCATAAGGATAAGGGGAATGAACTCGTCCTGTGTAGCCGTCTTCATTCGTTTCGAGTTTGGCAGCAAATACATTTGGCACATCCAAAAAATGCGCCAGAGGTTTAATGAGAAATTCAGGAGTACCACTCACTAGGGCCACCTGATGGCCCGCGTGAAGATGCTGGGCTAAAGCCGTGGTGCCCTTTAATGATAAGCGTGGACAGATCTCTGATCGAACAAACCATTTGGCCAGAGGCTCAATGCCCTCGGGTCGTTTATCAGTCAAATAGATTTTTCGTTCTCTCAAGGGACGAAGAGAAAATTCGAGAAGGTTGAACAGCAAATACAGTCCGCTATCGATTAGCACGCGCTTGGATAAAAACCCGTTTTTCCACAAATAGCGCACAAAGCGGATTTCAATGGATTGCCCGGGGATCAATGTATTATCGACATCGAAAAATGCACCAACAGTGCTGTCGGGCGAAGATTGGGACGAAGAAGGGAGATGGGAATCGGACATGGAAATTTGAAGCTCTAAGATGAGAAGTAACCCAACCTGAGAATTGTACCGTAGGGATGCTTGATTGACAACTGTTAAAACGCCTACCTATAATCCCGCCCAGGCCGAAGTGGCGGAATGGCAGACGCGCACGTTTGAGGGGCGTGTGGGGAAACCCGTCCGGGTTCAAGTCCCGGCTTCGGCACCAATCAATATTTATTGATTTCCCCCCAAATATGTATCAGCAATCCTTATTAAATTTATTGGCTTTCAGTGACCCGAATAGCCACGCCTGTTGCCCATCGCTTATAAGACCCAAATCCTGCAGGGATCAATCCTTCTTCGGTGAGAACGACCGCAGTTGCCCCTAGAGCTGACGATTTTGCCCGGATAGCATTATGCATTTTTGCTGTTTCCTGGCTGTCAAACCCAGATACGGTAACTGTCCCGAGTTCTACATATTTATTGTCTGGCAATGTCTTTAAAATTTGCACTTCTGCAGGATTAGTTGGTTCGTAAAACCCTTTATTTGTCTTTGTTACATCAACTGAAGCACAGGCTGTTAGTAACAGTAATTGAGTTAAGATAAAAACCGACTTAAGTCTCATTTCAGTTCTCCTCCTTAAATTTAATTGCCGTGCCTAAAATGTGATCGTGAAATTCCCCTTTGTACCTGTCCTGAGATGCCCATTCCTCATCACGTGAATAAAACCCACCAACATGGGAAACTATTACCGCATCAGCTCCAATCGCAGCAGCCTTCTCTTGCAAATCACTAGGAGTTTCTCCCCTAGACTGGAAATCGGCAATAACGTCAAAAGGCCTTGTTGGTTTAGAGTCAAGAATCAAAACTTCTTCTTTATTTTTTGGTGGAAATTTTCCACATTTATAGCAACGATTAGCTATGTCAGAGCTGCAGCCGACAAGAGATAAGCCAAGTATTATTAGAGTTATTAGTTTCATCTGAGAACACGCATTTTCTAAATTAAATTCTTTTATGAATTGCCTGCGTTTCTTTCTCATTTGAATACCTCCAATAATAATTGTATCCATCACTAATATTGACAAAAGAAAATTTAGTACCTAGGTTCACGGGAAATTATGAATCGTAATTTAATTCATTAATATTTAAAATAGAGTCGTTTGTTCCTTGGGATATTTGATGATAATGGTTCATTGATATATCTGCAATTGAATTTTTTACCCTATTTTGTAGGGGGATACAGCGAAAATTGTAACACTATCCCAACTCTATCGAAAATCATGCCCCTTTGGGAATTGGTTTAATCAAATTCCTGTAGGGCTGGCGAAGGCAGCAGTGAGTGTGATTGGTTAAGTTTAGATTCTTTATCCTTCTACCACCGCTGGCTTCTTGGTTGGTCTAATCCTTCGCAAATCACCAATTCTTTAAACAGTCATTATTTATTAGGGTCTTTGATTCTAGGAGAATAATTCAAAATGAACTTGATAATTATTCTGCTAATATTATTTTCATTTGTATTAAATTCAGTGAATATCACCTTTGCCGCTCGTATTAAAACTAATGGGCAGGAGGACTATGAAAAAACCCTGATTTTATATTTCAAGCGTCTCAATCTTATTCCCATTTTTCTGCCAGAGGACCAAAAAGTTGGAGATGTTTATAACGTGGCCGATGGAGTGTTTTTAGATAGAGCGGAAAAGTGTTTTCCTAAGTTAAGTGAACTCCCTCCTGTACCATCCACACTTCCTCAGGTAATAATTATTAACAAAGGAGATGCTAAATTATCGTTGAACCTTTCAAGGTTTTTCGTTAGCTCTGCTTCAGCCAATATAGACAATGTTTCCTTAATCAGATTTTCCGATGTATCAATCCAGAGGGTAGCGGCTGTAGATCTTCAAAGAAATTTAAGTGATCAATGTACTTATCTCAAAGATTATATGACAGGTCCCCCAGTTGATCGTGATAAGGTAAATAAAAAAATTGTAATTATTGGGCGACTTTTGGTTGGCCGCCCTCTGATCTATACAGGACTCTTACATTCTGCTGATGCTAGAGCCCTCGCAGATTTGAGGCTTGAATTTTCAAAGCTGAAACGGTTCAAAGGACAGATTATTGATGCAAATGCTGATACAAAGATTGGATACGCTGTAAAAAGAGGAATCCTTCTTGAAAGCAAGGAAATTCTACCAATTGCGTTTTCCCCTGCTTTTCTGCCCAAAGATATTATCGAAGAAGTGCGAGGCGCGAATAATAATTATAGGAATGAAGTAATTGGGTACGATTGGTATCCTTTTGAACCAGACTTTAGTATAGATCACAAAAATTCATTTGAAGATTTTTTATTTGATCATTCCCCAAATCTAAAAAGTAGTGATGGTATATACAGAAAATGGCAGGATAACTAGTCTAGTTTTCTGCATAGGTTTCTAGTTGGTGGGGAATCCCACCCACAATAGAAAACGGTCCCCAATAGCTGGGATGGGCGTATCTTGGGAGTGTTGAATCAGAAAGCCAGGCCATAGACTGTTTTAGAGCTTGTGTGTATGTCAATGATGGATTTTGGGCCTTTAACCTAAATATTTTCGTTGTTAAACGGGTTGTGGCATCAGACGACACATACCAATGTGAAACCAAAACGGAACGAGCACCGGCATAGAGAAAAGCTCTAGCTAGGCCAGAAAACCCTTCTGCTCCAGGCGATCCATCAGCAGCAGCAGTGTTACATGCTGAAAGGATTACTAAGTCTGCATTCAATTCTAACTGAGCCACTTCGCTTGCGGTAAGTAGACCGTCATCTTCTTTTGATCCCTCTGCCGGAGGGGTAAGCACTAACGCTGGTTCCGCCAATCCCATGAGCTCTCCTGCTATAAGTCCATGAGTGGCAAAAGCAATAACTCGGTAGTCGGAGAGGTCTGAAGTTTTGACTTGGAGTTCAGTTGCCCGTTCTTGTAAGAATATTTTGTCTGGATCAGCGTTCAATGCTATCGCGATGTCGTTAACTTCCTTAGCTGTGTCCGGTAATGCTGGAAATTGGCGGATGATCTCACCATTTGCGACCCCACTTGGGGTAAAGAGCTGATCCACTGAATAATTTAGAGGGGAGTGTGATTTTCCCATAAGAAGTGGATTGCCAAAACCAATAAAGTCGTGACTTGCTTTGGAAGGTTTTACTACTCTGCGTAGGGACTTAAGGGAGCTCACCGACGGAAAGACTGATATTGAATAGTCACGAGACATCCAGGAGGCTGTCCGGAAATCTCTTATATCTTGAGATTCATCAACTTCAAAATTTGGTTCATCTTTAATTAGTATTCCGAAAGGTAGACTTTCAAGAGGACTATCTGGAACTAGAAGAATATGGTTTATGCCTTCTAACAAGGGTGCAGCAGGACTGACGAGATCTTCATGCAATTGGGAGGCCTCTTTTAGATTGTAAATGGGAATTCCTTGATTACCTTGTAAATCAAGACCAGCTCTCAACTTCATAATCCTTTGAGAAAAATGATCGTGGGGTACTCCAATACGTTTAACAATGGCGTTATCTCGACGAATTACCCATAAAAAAGTAGCTTCTTTTGTTACAAGATAGCATAAGAGGGCTTCATCTGGAGCAAGCAGTTTCTTCGTACTTTTTAACGAAAGCGGTTCTCGGCTAACCAACTCTATATACTCTGGAAAATGATTTTCCAATTCTTTATTTAGTTTTTCTACTCTTTCTGTTATTTCCTTTAGATCATTCCGCAAGTAGGTTTCTTCATCCTGATTTCTTTCGGCTGGGTTTTTACTAATCTCATCAGATAACCTTTCTTCAAGATGGCGATAACGCCTAACAGCATCTTGATGCTCCCGAACCATTTTAGAAAGACCGACATCACCTACAGCAAAACGAGCCGCCATCCGGGTTAAGGCCTTAGCCGCTTCTGAATGATGAGCGAGTTGGGATACTTTAAAAGACTCATCCATAAGAGTCGGATCTTGTAAAATAGAGTCTTTCGAATCCATGAATAAATATAATATATCAACTTGGTTAATAAAGAAATCTTCAAGGTCACGTCGTTTGGATGCAAAGAATTGTAAATTCTTTTGGTTTGGTGAGTCTGAGCAGCATCGAAAGGGTTGTGTAGATTTACGGGCAAATTCTAGAGCCTTTTTATATTTCCCATTTGTTTTATACAGAAGGGAAAGGTTGTGATAATTATTTGCAGTAACAAAATGATCTTCTCCGTAACTTCTTTTATTAATTATTATTGAACGGTTATACAGATCGAGTGCTTCAGAATACTGATTTTGCAGACGGCGGATTTCAGCGAGGTGCCCTAAGAGGAAAGCAACGTATGGGGCATCTGACCCATAATTTTGTTCCACTTTTATTAAGGCTCTCTTAACGTGGAATTCGGCCTTGGCATAGTCACCTAATTTAAAGTAGTGTCCTCCCAGGTCATCTAAAGTAGAAGCTATCTTTAGGTCGTTTTCAGAAGGATTAGCATTCAGAATTATTAAAACCCGGTTAGACAATTCTAATGCCTTACCTGCCCTGCCAGTATTTCTGTAAATATCTGCAAGATTGTTAAGGGGGGCAGTGATAGCTGCTTCATTGTCTGTAGCGTTTTCCAATATTTCTATGGAACGTGAATAATAACGCTCGGCTTTTACCATGAGACCAATTTTAAAATAAAAATTACCTAAATTGTTGAATGCTGCCCCTATTTTTGGGTGATTGGAAGACAAAATTTTGTCTCGAATCCTAAGCGCTTCATTTAAAAGTCTCTCTGCCTCTTCGTACTTCCCAAAGTTTGTATATAAAAGGCCAAGATTGGTTAAAGAGTCTGAAACTTGCTCATTTTCATTGGGCCATTTTCTCTGACGAATGGCCAAGCTGTCTTTATAAAGTTCCTCCGCCCGTGCAAGTTTCCCTTGGTTGGCATAAATGAGTGCCAACAAATTCATGGCTTCAGTAGAAAGTAGAGGACTCTGAAGCCTTGTGTGTCTGGTGAGGTCTATTAACTTCTTTGCATATGGCTCGGCCTCATAATACCGTTCCTGACCTATCAGTTCCCGTGCACGTTGAAATTCAATGAGTTGGTTAATAGATGTACAACCAAAGAACAGGGGAGTAACTAAGATGAAGCAGATCCAAAGGAGCAATGTACGTATATTTTTTGAAAATTTTAACAATAGCGTTGCCTAGGTAAATTGGTAGATATATTTGCCTAATAAGTCTGCGAATTTACGCTTACTGAAGGTTCCTGTCTAGGCTAATCCCTAAATTTTGATTGTAAAATAACTGCACAAGGATTTGGCTTTTTAAATCATCAGCTGCTATGGCTGCAGATGATTAGAGGGGAAATTCATATTAGTTGCCAACATCAAAAATTGGATTCTTAAGGTATTTACTATTACAGGATATTGGGATTTAACCTTATTGTCAGTGAAACAATTTTTTTATTTAAAGAAAGTACCTAAGGAAAGTAGGAATTTTGGGCAGGTAAGCTGTTCAAACAAAAAGTCCAATATGAGAAGGTGGGGTTCCGTCCGAAGACTCCGGGATCTGCATGGTGGGAGGTTGCTCTGTGAGAAGGGCCTGAGCGACTCTTGTCTCAAGGTCCATAGCCTGGGTGCCGGCAGAAGTGTGACTGGGGATTCTTGGAAGGAGTATGAGAACTGGGGCCAAAAATTTTGGTTACTTTAACAATTCCCTACCATTGAAAATTGCCTTCTAGCCTGGCAATGTTCAAATGAAGTATTTTCCTAAATTTAATTTTTTAAAACGGTGTCTCGCCTTCGCGGAGTTTGGCGAGGGCTTGTTTGACGAAGTCAGCGTCTTGGCTGCCGGGTTTGAGGTTTTTATGGGCGGTGGCCCAGAATTCTTCGGTTTCGCGATAGCGCTTCAGGTACCACAGGGCCAAGCCTTTGTACCAATTGACGCCGGGTTGATTGGGCAGATCGACTAACACTTTGTCGAAATGAACCAGGGCCGCTTCAAAGACTTTGGGGTCGTCGAATTTTCGTTCTTCGATCATGATGACGCCCAAATTATAATTCGCTTCATGATTTCGAGCATCAAGCTCTAAGACCTTTGCATAGGATTTTTTTGCATCATCAACACGGTCTAAAGCCATATAGGATCGACCGGCCATCAATTGTCCTGACACATCATCCGGATTTTCTTTGAGCCGGGCTTCTAGCCTGGCGACCATTTCTCGTGGGTCGGGTGCTTGTTGTTGGCCAGCCATCTCCGCTTGAACATCGACGAGTCTATTAATGGTGCGCCATTGCAGGAAACTATAAATCCCCACCGATAACACCAACACGACCAAGCTGGCGGCAATGGCCGATCCCCATGCATTCCCTTTCTTTGCTGTTTCCGCTGCAGAAGAGGCTTGAGCAGTAGATGTGGCCAAGACCTCAAGCCGATCTAGAACTCCAATTAAGCGTCGTTCATCCGTGGCTTTGAGTCGATCATAATCTTCTTGTTCCAATCGTCCTTGAGCCAGCTCAACATCAAGTTCTTGTAGGGATTGTCGTAGGACCTCCCGTTCAACAGAAAGGTCTGCCCGTTCCTGATCTTCCTCCGCCTCCTGCGTTATGAGGTTGGGCGTCGTCGGATCTCTTTTCCAAAACGGCAAGGAAATGGCGAGGGTGACTCCGATGAGGATGGTGACGCAGACAATAACGAAAATAATCGACATGAGAATTTGTTGGGAGAGGTTAGGGCTGGAGTTCTTGTTCTATTCGCCGTCGAGATTCTTCATCAAGGGGTGGTAGAACTTCGGTAGGCGGTGCAGGTGTTCGGGTCACCCACCCTTTGATTTCCTTCGCTAATAACACTCCACCTCCAAGTAACAAAAGAAACGGGCCTAACCAGATCAGCCAATTATAACCATGCTTTGGCGGTTCCATCATGATGTAGTCGCCGTAGCGACTGTGAAAGTATATCAAGATATCTTCATTTGAATGCCCGAGGATGACTCGTTCTCGCACTACGTCTCGCATTTGATGCGCAAGTGGAGCCCCAGATTCCCAAATGTTTTCCGTTTGGCAGACCGTACATCGAAGGTTTTTTGCAATCGCACGTACCCGTTCATCAATCTCTGTTTCATCCACAGTTTCCGCCAAGCCTCCAATGGGGAAGGCGAAGCACAGCAGGATGATCATGGTCAATAGACGTGACATTTAGGTCGTGGGCTCCGTGCCTTTGAGTAACGGCGTGAGAACATTTTTCGTGAGATTGGTGTAGACATCACCCACGATCGGGCCGATCCATTTATGACGAATCACGCCTTTTTGATCGATGACGAATGTTTCGGGTACGCCGTATACGCCAAAGTCGATGGCCAAGGCCCCTTTGACGTCACGCATATGCGGGAAGCTGGACCCGTATTGTTTTAAATAGGCGCGTGCTTTTGGCACTTCATCTTGGTAATTGATGCCCAGCATCACAAACTCCGGATGGTCTTTAAATTCCGCGTGAAGTCGTAACAGGTCCTCATGCTCAACTTTGCATTCTTGGCACCAAGAAGCCCAAAAGTTCACCAGGATCACTTTGCCTTTAAATTGTTCAGAGGAAAGTGGTTCGCCTGATTCAACATCAGGCCCTTGGAAAATAGGAGCTTGGGTACCGACGAGGACTGGTGGAATATGTCGTGGGTCGCCCCACAGCCCTTGGTAGAACAAAGAGAGTAAAGCGAGGAGCACAACAAGAATAGTAATTTGTGTGGTTCGAGTCATCGTAAAAAACTATTTCAAGTCCTCTAGGGAATCACGAAACATCATTCGTCTTTTTTTCTTGGGCGGAAAATATTCAATAACACCCCAAGCCCCATAATTCCACCACCGCCCCATACCCAGAGGATCAGTGGATTAATCACGCCTCTAGCGACTGCCACGCCTTCAGGTGAGACATCTGGCATGGTCAGAAAAATATGTCCCATGTTTTTCGCGTAAATGGCCGATTCAGTCGTCGGGGTTTGTGAAGCATCGTACACGCGTTTCTGGGGGCGTAATTTTGTGAGCAAGTGATCGCCTTCGTAGACTTCAAACACGCCTTCTTGTGCACTCCAATTTTTGCCCCTCACTTCGTGGATGCGTTCGAGTTTCATGCGATACTCATCAATGACGAACTCATCGCCAACCTTGAGTGAGACGACTTTTTCTGTTTGGTAAACCGTCGAGGCAATAATTCCGACAACCAGGACGAGCACGCCGACATGGGTCAGGATTCCAGAATATCGACGTTGATTGGAGGTGAACGCCGAGAGGGCGCCCTTCAATAGGCTGCTAGATTCTCGTCGAGAATACAGCGCCGAAATCTTTCCAAAGTCGATAGCAATGGCTGCGCCAGCAAACCCCACAACAAAGGTGCCAGCCAAGGCAAAGACGCTGTGAATGTCTAGGGCGAACAGCACGATCGTGGAAACAAGTCCCACGGCTAGAGGGACCAAAAAGTTTTTCTTTATGCTGGCTTCGGACGCTTTGCGCCAAGGAATATAGGGTCCGACGCCCATCATAAACAAGAGTCCAAGAGCGACAGGCATGAACACGGTATTGTAGTACGGAGGCCCAACTGTGACTTTTGAACCCTGCCAGGTTTCAACCATGAGAGGATAGAGGGTGCCCAAAAAGACCGTGGCCGCTGCGACCAGAAAGAATAAATTATTGAAAAGAAATACTGACTCCCGCGACACCATAGAGTCCATTTCGACCTGACTTTTCAGTTTGTGGGCTCGTAAGATTAACGTACCAAAAGCAATGCCAATGACTGTTGCCACAAAAATTAAAATATACAGTCCGCGCTCAGGATCAGTCGCAAAGGTATGAACCGACGTGAGCACACCGCTACGCACCAGGAACGTGCCAATGAGCGAGAGTGAAAACGTGACGATAATCAGGAAAAGGTTCCAGACTTTAAACATCTTCCGCTTCTCTTGAACCATCACGGAATGCAGAAAGGCCGTCCCAACGAGCCATGGCATAAACGAGGCGTTTTCCACAGGGTCCCAGCCCCAATACCCTCCCCAGCCCAATTCATAGTAGGCCCAGTAGCCGCCCATCAAAATTCCAGTGGTCAAGCAGAGCCAAGCAAAGATCGTCCAACGTTGTGTGACCTTGATCCATTCTTCTCCCAGTCGACCAGAAAATAATGCAGCCATGGCAAAGGAAAAGGGAATCGAAAATCCCACGTATCCCATATAGAGCATCGGTGGATGCATGACCATGGCAGGGTCTTGGAGTAGGGGATTTAAATCTTTCCCATCGGCGGGAGTTGGTATGAGTCGATCAAAGGGGCTTGAGAGAAACAGGATCAAGAGCAAGAAGCCCATGATGATGAGGCATTCCATTCCAATCAGATAGGGCATGATCGCTGGTTGTGTGCGCCAATGGAGCCAGACGGCAATCGTGCTAAATGCGGACAGAATAAAGACCCATAAGAGGAGTGAACCTTCATGGCCACCCCAGACCGCAGCCACGGTATAAAACAAGGGCAGTTGCGAATTCGACGTGGCAGCAACGTAGTGGACCGAAAAGTCACGAACGAGGAACGAATAAATTAACGACCCCATGCCGATGGACAGGAGAATAAAGATCAGTGTGAGCGCGATGCGTCCGACTCGCACCCAATCCACATTGCGAGTCTGGAGCGCCAGAAAGGACGAGACGATGCCAAATGCCGAGAGTACAAGAGCGATGACAACGGAAAAATGTCCGATTTCAATGATCATGATTTATAGGGGTTCGTGGTTCTATTGAACCAGGGATTTCATGAAGTCCTTGCGAGGAAGTTCTACTCCCGCACGTTTGAGCTCAATGGGCATGTAGTCTTCGGAATGTTTGGCCATGATGAGGTTGGATTGAAATTTATGTTGCCCGGTCCAGAAGCCTTCAACCACGGCACCTTGCCCTTCTTTAAACAAGTCAGGCGGGATACCTTCAAAGGTCACAGGAATCGTGGCTTCACCATCCGTGAGTTCAAAAGTCATTCCCAGGCGATCAGCATAGGCTTCCATGCTGCCTTCCACAACCATGCCTCCGACGCGCACCTTTTTTTGATAGTATCCGGAGTCAAACGCCTTTACTTCGGATGGGGTAAAGAAATACACCAGGTTCTCTCCAAAGTTCCCGAGGGCAAGGTAGGCTAAGGCGCCACCGACTAGAGCAAGGCTGACGATAATCCCGATTTTTTTATTTTTTGAACCCATGGTTTATTCTTCCTGATAGAGTTTTGATGCTTTAATTTCTTCATACAACAGTCCTACCCGCCGACTCATGGCAAACAAAAAAATTGCCAATGGAATCAGGCCGATCAAATATGCTCCAACGACAAAGCCATAATTCGTGACTAGGCCGATATCACGAGCCTCAAAGATATTATCCGTGGCATTCCACTTCCCAATCAAGATCAGAGTCTTCAGTTCGCGTAAATTATCTGGAGGTGGTCCATGATAATGAACGGGAATAGTCGAGTCGTTTTCCCCCAAGGCAAACGTGGCGTCTCCACTCTCGACATTGCCTTCTAATGTCCCGCCTTGAACCATTCCCAAAACTCGGACTTCATGGTTCAGGCCTTGCGTCTTTGCCTGGCTGGGAGACAGCGTCGCTAAATGTTGTTGATAATGACTATAGGTTAACCCGGTTAACACTATGGCCACAATCAGCAATCCGGTCCATC
>JAJDBO010000307.1 GCA_029261305.1 Nitrospirales bacterium | reverse complement strand
GATATTGCGTTGTTTTCCGCTGGTGGTAATGTGAGTAAGGAATATGCGCCAGCCGCCGTCAAAGCTGGGGCCGTGGTCATCGACAATAGTTCAGCCTGGCGCATGGACCCGCAGGTGCCGTTGGTCGTGCCGGAAGTGAATCCTCACGATATTGAAAAACACCAGGGCATTATCGCCAATCCCAATTGTTCTACGATTCAAATGGTGGTGGCGCTCAAGCCCTTGCATGATAAGGCCAAGATCACGCGAATTGTGGTTTCCACGTATCAGTCAGTCTCGGGGACAGGAAAAGATGCGATGGATGAGCTGGCGGAGCAATGTCGACAAATGTTGAATTTTGAAGACATTGAATCAAAAGTCTATCCGCATCAAATTGCGTTTAACTGCTTGCCACATATTGATGACTTTCTCCCGACCGGCTATACCAAGGAAGAGATGAAGATGGTCAATGAAACCCGGAAGATCATGGGTGACGAGTCGATTGGCATTTCCGCGACCACGGTGAGAGTGCCGGTGTTTGTGAGCCATGCGGAATCCATCAATATTGAAACCGAGAAAAAGTTATCCGCAGACGAAGCCCGTGCGATTCTCTCCACGGCTCCAGGCGTGCAACTGTTTGATGATCCATCGCGAAAATTATATCCATTGCAAATCCATTCCGTCGGCACTGATTCGGTGTTTGTCGGACGAATTCGTGAAGATGAATCTATTCCCAATGGATTAAACCTTTGGGTCGTAGCAGACAATTTGCGCAAAGGCGCTGCGCTAAATGCCGTGCAAATTGCCGAGGAATTGGTGAAGTGACCCATGCCAGATTTCAGTGGCTTGGGGAAAATGATTATCTTCATGGGCCTCGGAATCGTGGCCATCGGCATTGTTATCTCGCTGCTCGGCAAGTTGCCGAGTGAAGGCAATGGCCTTGGTTGGTTAGGAAAACTGCCAGGTGATTTTTTCATCAAACGCGACAATTTCACCTTTTACTTTCCCCTAAGCACCAGCATCATTATCAGCATTGTTGGCAGTTTACTCTTCTACCTTTTCATGAGACGATAAGTCTTAATGAGTCTTTTTTGTAAAACCACATTCCTCGTCTTGAGTCTAGTTGTTGCCCTATCCGCCGGAGAAAGTCAGGCAGGGAACATTCCTACCATAAAAGTGGCATTGTCTCTGAAGGCCAGCCAGGTAAATTTTTCTTCCTCAAAGAATCTGCAAATTTCCTTGGCCCGAGGGAAACGGTTTCCCCTACCCAGATCAGCCTCCATTCGTCCAACCAAGGGTGGTTTCCTGATCAATGGGAAACGGACAGAAGGGCGTAAGGTTCTCCTTGAAGATCGAGGTGCCCATCTCAAACTCTCCATTCATGATGGAAAAACTGGAAGAAAAGGCCGGCAATGGGTGGTCAAGGGCGACATCGTGTTGACGCGACAAGGTTCAACTATAGTGGTCGTGAATCACGTCAACTTAGAGAAATATGTCGCAGGTGTAGTGAGTTCGGAGATAAGCCCCGAATGGCACGAAGAAGTGCTCAAAACGCAGGCGGTGGCCGCGCGAACCTATGTGTTGCACAAAAAACTGCTCAACGAACAGGCGCTCTATGATGTGGTCGCGAGCGTGCAAGATCAAGTGTATACCGGGGCCAAACAGGTGAATGGATCAGTGAGGGAAGCCGTAGACGCCACGCGGGGACAAGTGCTGACCTATGAACAGCGCCCAATTTTTGCGGCGTATTCGTCAACAGCCGCTGGTCCAACGGAAGATGCCTTCAATGTGTGGTCCAAAGATCTCCCCTATTTAAAAGGGGTGGACTGTCCTTTTGATGAAGACTCCCCACGGTATGAATGGGAAACGGCAATTCCTTTTACCTCCTTCGAGCAAAGCCTGCGAAACGAAGGCCTAGTATTGGGAGCAATGGCGACATTGACTCCCTATACGTTTACGCGTGCCGGACGAGTCAATGAAATTCGGATTCTTCATTCCAAGGGAGAGTTGATTGTCCGTGGACAAGACCTGCGTCGGATTCTTGGATACTCAAAAATTCGTAGCACACAGTTTCAAATTGAAAGCATTGGGCAAGAAGTCGTGTTTACTGGTAAGGGAGCCGGCCATGCCGTGGGACTGTGTCAGTGGGGAGCCAAAGAAATGGCAGAGCTGGGATATCGATATGAATCTATCCTCCAATACTACTACCCAGGCACCGACCTATTGCCATACAATCGTGTGGTGATGAGCCCAATGCCTGCCTCTTAAATACTCAAATTATCTTACACATTTAAAAACAATGTACCTCTCTGATTTCGATGTCCCGTTTGATGAAACGCTCATCGCAGAATATCCCGTCTCGCCAAGAGATCATGCTCGGCTGTTAGTCGTGCCGAAAAACGATGGTCCATTTAAGCATCATCAAGTTCGAGATCTTCCGTCCCTACTCAAACCAGGTGATGTCCTAGTCCTGAACGACACCAAAGTTATTCCAGCTCGTCTGCGCGGAACCAAATTGCCTGGATGTGGCAAGGTCGAATTGTTGCTGGTGAGACAGGTGGAAGACGCTTCGTGGGAAGTGTTGCTCAAAGGGCATGTGAAAGAAGGACAAATCATTCAATTGTCTCAAGACGCGACTGCCATGGTGAAGGAACGTGGAGAACGCACGGTCGTACAATTCAACATGCCAGGGACAATGTCAGAATTCCTTCAACACTCTGGAGAAATTCCCTTACCCCCGTATATCAAACGCCAGGTAAATGAGACTGATACTCAAACGTACCAAACCGTCTATGCCAAGACGGAGGGAGCAGTAGCCGCGCCAACTGCCGGTTTGCATTTCACCACGAAGCTTCTAGAAAGTTTGAAGAATCAAGACATTCAAACAGTGAGCGTCACTCTTCATGTCGGACCAGGAACCTTCAAGCCAGTGACCGTCGACAAAATCGAAGACCATCGTATGGATGCCGAATGGTTTGAGATCTCCGACCAAGCTGCACAACACATCAACACCGCCAAAGCCGAAGGCCGACGTATCGTCGCAGTAGGAACCACTGCTGTTAGAACCTTAGAAGCCTCGGCAATTCAAAATGGGGTTGTTCGAGCTGGAAGCGAAGAAACCCGATTATTCATCACCCCAGGCTTCAAATTCAAAATCGTCGATGCCATGCTCACCAACTTCCACTTCCCCCGAACCACCCTCATCATGCTGGTCTCAGCCCTAGCCGGCCAAACCCAAATCCGAGCCGCCTACCAAGAAGCCGTCAAAGGAAAATACCGATTCTACAGCTATGGCGACGCCATGCTGATCCAATAGAGGGCCTGTCTTAAAAGCCCGCCAGCTGCGTTCTCGGCCTTTTGTGGTGCTCACGTACTTCATGTACGCTCCGCTCGCCAAAAGCCCTGCGGCCTTGCTGGACGAACTTTTTGAACAGGCCCTCCTCATGGTCCCAAGAGTATACCTGGAAGCTTTTGGTGGAAGAAAAATACGAGTTAAAGCTGATAAAGTGACGGGGTACAAATGAAAGAAAGCCAAACTCGAATAGGGAAATAAATCCATTTGAAATTATTCACTCAGGTCCTCGCATTAGAAACCTTCAAAGACCGTTTGTTTTTATAGCTATGCTTTTTTCTGGAGTTGCGTTTGTTGTTTTTAGCATCATTAGTTTGATGTTTCTCCTTGACCGTATTTTATATAACCCAGAAACTAGAGTATTGGTCCTCCTGGGCATGCTACTAATTACATTGATCAGCATAATATTGTCATTTATATGTTTTAGGCTTGTAGAAAAAGCATATAATGGAAGAAAGTAAAATTGACTTGATTGTTCAATTGAGGGTTACCTGAACATTGGGTTCAACGAAATAATTATTTGATTGTCTCTCGTGTCTTAACATTGGACTGAGCCAAGGGATCTCGTCGGCGGGGGCGAAACCCCGCAAGATATTTATTCATACAAATATAAAAGGAGCGCTGTCTCATGAGTATAAAAATTTCCGAAGTTTCATTTATTGGGTACCCCGTAACGGATATAACCCGGTCCAGAGATTTCTATGAACGAATTCTTGGTCTCACGGTAGGAGAAATTGATCATGAGGTCCCTGGAATGCCAGGAAAGTTTTGGGTGGAATACGAAATTGGGTCACAAACATTTGCCATTTCCAACACATGGGAACCTGCCAAGCAAGCAGGGCCTTCAGTGGCGTTTGAAGTTGAAGATTTTCAGGGTGCTATGAACGAGTTGAAAAAGGAAGGTGTGAAAATTGTGGCTGACTGTATTGAAACCCCGGTGTGTCGTATTGGCGTTATCGAAGATCCAGATGGCAACGGAATAATGATTCACAAAAGACATTGAAAGGTGAGGTTAGAATTCTCTCGCTAGGCAATTTTTACCTCCTTTCCCCTTCTGCTTTGCCGACAATCAACATATTTTAATCTGCCTTCTTTCCTCAATCTATGCCACTTGATGTTGTGGTGCCTGCGTAGGCTTTCGCCATCATGCCGTTCTTTAAGATTCTTGTGCATTCCTCCGAATTATATATGTAATGGATTTCTTGATGGGGAAAATATCCTCATTTATTTAGAAAACCCCCCACCCAAAAAATAGCCAATTTGTGTTTCTCTGGAGGTTATAGAAATCACACCATGGTCATTTTTCTAATTTTACGCCATCTCGCGGTGCTTGCAACCTTAGTTACATTCTTTCTTGGCCTGGTGGCAGGGTGCGGTTCTAGCGGCGATCAACAGCCCTCCTATCAGCCACCTTTTACGATTCCCCCCCCCACGGTTACTGTTCCTCATGAGCCTATTCAACCCATTCCAACGGGGTGGTCTTTCGATCCTCGGAAGGTGGCGTTGGGAGATAAACTTTTTCACGACGTCCACTTGTCGCATGGTGACACGATTGCCTGCGCCAGTTGTCATGGCTTAGCTACAGGTGGGACTGATCAGGCGTTTCGATCAATCGGGATTAGTGGCGCGGTTGGGAGTATTAACACTCCCACGGTGTATAACACTGGTCTCAACTTTCGCCAATTCTGGGATGGTCGTGCAAAAACTTTGGAGGATCAAATCGAAGGCCCGACGCAACATCCCAAGGAGATGGGATCAACCTGGCCAGAGATTATTGAAAAAGTCAGTGCAGATCCTGAATACGTTCGAGCCTTTGCTGAGATATATCCGGAAGGTGTGCAACGCGAGACTATTAAGGATGCGATTGCGACCTATGAACGCTCACTTCTCACTATCAACTCTCGATTTGACCAGTTCCTTCTTGGAAATCAGGAAGTCCTGACAGATCAAGAAAAACGTGGCTATGCGCTGTTTAAAAGCTATGGGTGTACCGCCTGCCATCAAGGTGCCAATGTGGGAGGCAATATGTTTCAGAAGTTTGGCGTGACTGGGAACTACTATGAGGATCAGGCAATAGCCGAGGCCTCTACTGCTGGAATGCACACAATTTATGATCATGCAGGCCACGGTCATGAAGCAAAATTATATAAGGTTCCTAGTCTACGTGTGGCGGTGCTGACTCCCCCATATCTCCATGATGGATCGGCCAAGACATTAGAGGATGCGGTACGCGTGATGGCGAAGTATCAATTGGGACGGGTGTTAGCCCCTGACGAAGTGGATGCCATTGTCGCGTTCTTATGCACCCTTCCCGGGCAATACCAAGGACAAGACTTATGATTCCCAAGATAGGACATGTTCTGATTTTTGTCGGGCTTCTCGGGCTGGTGACCTTTGTCTTTCTCAATTCTCAAGAAGATGACATTACCCGACATCATCAACGGATGATGGCGTTAGAAGAACTCAAACGCTGGGAGACCACCCTCAATCAAGACATTTTGAAAAGTAAAAATGGACTTTTACTGCATTACGATTCGTTAGTCGTGGGAATCCAACAACTCCAACAACTCTACCTTGAATTACGCTCCTCCGCCTATGCATTGACCCGCCTTGAGAATTCATCAATGTCTGAGCTTCTTGATGAATATGGCGTCCTGTTAGAGGAGAAGGAGAGATTAGTTGAGTTGTTTAAATCGCAACAAGCGATTCTTCGGAATTCGCAACGGTACTTTCCTCTTGTCGGTGCTCAACTTGAAGACCAGCTTATTGGTTCAAGCGATCTACAAGAGGTGGTTCCGGTCATTGAACAGGCACTTCGACAGACGTTGCTCTTTACTCAGCACCCCGATGAGATTGGGCGTGAACGAGCACAAGCTTCTCTTGATGAGTTAATGGCTCGGCAGCCGAAGGTTTCTTCAGCGACACGAGAAAAGTTGGCCAGTCTGATTACGCATCTGACCCTTGTGTTGGAATATCGTACAGGCGTGGAAACTACGGTCATTGATATCTTCGACGTTCCTTTGGATAGTGTGCAGTGGCGACTAACCCAGGCGTATGCTGGGTATTATTCGAAGGTCACTGAACGGGCAAATTACTACCGATGGGGCTCGTTTGGTCTCGCCATCCTGTTGGTGTGTTATGTCGCGGTTATTTTCATGAGGCTTCGACAAACGGCACAAACATTGCGTGAATTTAATAACACTCTTGAAGATAACATTGCAGAACGAACCAAGGAATTGTGCGAAGCGCGGGATATCGCGCTATCTGCCGCACAGGTCAAGGCCGATTTTTTGGCAACGATGAGTCATGAAATTCGTACTCCAATGAATGGGGTTATTGGAATGACTGGGTTACTCCTTGACACTGGGTTAAATGCTGAACAACGCGAATTTGCTGAAACCGTGCGGTCCTCTGGAGAGGCCCTGTTGACTATTATCAACGACATTTTGGATTTCTCAAAAATTGAAGCAGGTAAATTAGGCATTGAAATGATTGATTTTGATTTGCGGACTGCCGTGGAAGAAGTCGTGGAGTTGTTAGCGGAGCGTGCAGCTGCAAAGAATTTGGAATTGTTGCCCTTAATTTATGCCTCGACCCCAAAGTTTTTACGCGGGGACCCCGGACGAATTCGGCAAGTGCTTCTGAATCTCATTGGCAATGCCATCAAATTCACTGAGAAAGGTGAAGTGGTTGTCCAAGTGGCTGGCATCGAGGAGTATGATACGAATGAGGTTCTTATCCGAGTGGAGGTCATTGATACTGGCATTGGTCTCACTGAGGAAGCTCAAGGACGCCTGTTTCAATCCTTTAGTCAGGCGGATAGTTCCACAACCAGGAAATATGGTGGTACGGGTTTGGGGTTGGCCATCTGCAAGCGGCTGGTTGAGTTGATGGGCGGTGCTATCGGAGTCGAAAGCGAAGTCGGGCATGGGAGTCGATTTTGGTTTACGGTTCGATTGGGAGTTCAAACTGAACCCACCCTAGAGAAACCCCGTGTGTCTTTAGATGGCGTTCGAGCGTGTTTTGTGGATGATAATGACACCAATCGGTTACTTCTGCATCATTATGCCAGCTCCTGGAACATGAAGTCTTTGAGTGCGGCCGGTGGCCCTGAAGCACTGGTCATTCTTCGAGATGCCAAAGATCGTGGAGAGCCTTGTGATGTCGCTATCCTTGATCAGGACATGCCGAAGATGAATGGGTTTGAATTGGCACGACAAATAAAGGCTGACCCACGATTATCTGATATTCCCTTGGTCTTGTTGACCTCAATCGGGCGTCGAGGGGATGCGACCATGGCTCAAACGGTCGGCTTCAGTGGCTATTTGATGAAACCTGTGCGAGAAGGACAACTATACCGATGCCTTGCTATGGTGTTGGCTCGTGGCGAGAAGGGTGGAGAAGGGGCGTTTGAACAGGGTTCTATTATTACTCGACATACCCTAGAAGAGGTCCAACAACGTTCACGAGGGTTGGTCCTTTTGGCCGAGGATAATATTGTGAATCAAAAGGTTGCGGTTCGTATGATCGAAAAGCTTGGGTATCGAATTGATGTGGTGGCGAATGGCGCTGAGGCTGTCGTGGCCTTGACCAAAATCTCCTATGATCTTGTACTCATGGATTGTCAAATGCCGGAGATGGATGGATTTGAAGCAACACGAGAAATCCGAAAACGTGAAGCGAAAAACAGTGAAGTTGGTGAAACCCCCGCTCAAGGTCGAGATGCCTGTCATCTTCCCATTATCGCCATGACTGCAAATGCCATGCAAGGAGATCGAGAGCAGTGTATCGATGCTGGGATGGATGATTTCATCTCAAAGCCGGTCAAACTTCAAGATCTTCAAAAAGTCTTAGAGCGGTGGAATCCACTTGAAACTGGCAGCCCCGAGAACAAACCGTTGGAGAATAGTCTTTCGCCAGCCTTGGAGTCTTCTTCTGCAACATGATCTCAAGATCGGTTGGTTGGAGGGGTCTGAAGGGCCTAGAGAAATTCTTGGCGAATATTGACCTCAGAACTCATACGCTTGGCGTTTTGAAAAGCCTGCAAAGCACGTTGCTTCTTTTGGAATAAAATCTGAAGCCGGATACGTTGGCGAACGCGTTCCTTTTCTGCTTCCTCCTCCATCCCCGCAGTTTGTCGTGTAGCTAATTCCTCGGCTTCTTGTATTTCTGCCGGATTGAGTGTGGCGACATCTTGGACAACTAATTGTGCCTGTTTGGAACGAAGGTCCCTGGTGAGTTGTTTCTCAAAGGTTTTGGGATTCAAGCGATTTTGGGTCAACAGCCGGTGGTACAGCCCGGCGTCGAATATTCCGTCTGTTTGAAAGTCTTTCCGTTTCATGATTTCGTCTCGGAGTGAATCAGGAGTCACTCCCATCCCCCAGTCGTCCGCAGTGACTAGCCATACTTTTTGATCAACCATGGCCTGGATGACTTTTTGTTTCAGGTCCGCTTCGTCCACGACTTCCTGTTTTAATTCATCCTTGTAAAAACGGTAGGTTCGATTATAAGACCGGCGGAATTCTTCAAGGTTGACGGTGTATGGTCCGATCACAGCAACGGCGTTGGGTTGTTGTGTACTGTCATAGCCAAACCAGCCCATCCCAATCATAAAGGTCAGGGCAATGAGAATGATGACGATTTTAAGAATCCAGGGGTATTTTGCCGAGCCTTCGCGAATTAGCTTAATCATTCCAATCTCCCGTTAGAATCCGCCATTTGAGCCGGTATTGTACGCAGGGGGCTTCCTTGAAGCAAGCAGCCTGACCTAGGTAAGGTAAATAGGGACTGTGTTCGCAAAGTCCGCCATCGTTGTTTTTGGCCAGTTGTTGGGCTTATGTAGTAAGAGTACGCTTCGCCCGCAAAATGGCCTGTGGCCCTACTAGACAAACTTCGGGCACAAGTTTCTAAGTTAATGTGTGAATTTTTTCTGGATCGAGTGATTTGAGACGATCAAGGCTTGAAACCCGAAGGCATGAGGAGACTCTTGGGGAAAAGAGCCAATAGCCAGCAGGTTAATCTCGAAGCCGTCGCTTTAGCATATTCAGGCCGAAGTTGGAATCTACGGATCCGCTACGTGAAACTTCAAACCAGGCAAAGACTACGATGACTCCTAGGGCGATGCCTAAGAGGATGTAATTGAGGAACATGTTCAATCCTTCACTAAAGCATTCAATTTGCGCAGTTTTTTCTCTATAAGAACTTCAATCGGGTTTTTATCGGTAAACTTTAGAGATGGAGTGACTTTTTGGGCCTAGAGAGGCTGGGCTTTGGCATTTGCGATTGGCTTAGTAAGAAGAGGCTAAGAGATCGTTGCTTAGGGCCTTTTTAAGGTGGTAGAAATTTCAGACACACATGAATCCTACGCTGAGAAACACATTTGGGAGTTATTGGATTGCATTGATGTTGAGCCTTTGCGTTATGGGAGTCCTGGCCAACGGACCGACCGCTTCGGTGAGCTGGGCATCACCATCTTTTAAGATCAGTGCTGGCGTATCAGATAATGTTCGGCATATCACAGTGCATATAGAGAATCGTCGATTTTTTCCCCATGTGATCCGGTTGCGAGTGGGGGTGCAAACTCGGTTGGTGTTAAAGAATGACGACGTCGAATTGCATGCCTTTGTTCCCACTGACTTATTGGCACAAACTAATGTGCAGGTTGAAGGGAATGGGGCACCTCAATTCAATGGGCAGGGGTTTCATCGTGTGTTGCTTCCATCTCAAGGGGAAGCCGAGCTGACGTTTTCCCCAAAACAGGCAGGATCGTATCCATTTTTCTGCGACCTTCCCGGTCATGTGATGAATGGAACCGTCGTGGTGGAGGAATAAATAGATATGGTAGAGTTAAAGCGAGTCAGTGTTTCAATCTCAATAGTGTGAGTATAGGAGAAGTGGCCATGAAGTACAGTGTGAGAAACTCTCAACATCGAAGTAGAGCAGTTCCATATAAAGAACCGCTTTCTGTGTGGTGGATGGTAGGGATTGGAGTCGGGTTTTT
>JAJDBO010000306.1 GCA_029261305.1 Nitrospirales bacterium | reverse complement strand
CCCCCCCATCTTTAAGATCATGATAGTAATGATACAAACTGCCTGGGGTAATCGACTCTTCCCAAGGGTGGTGAGGAACAAATTCAGGGACGTCGAGGAGGTCGTAGTCAATGCCGTTGGCCGTCAGCGCCAGGGCAAAACACGGCATTTCGGCTATCCAGGTTTTTGGCACCTCGATAATCTTCCCGAGTAAATACAGAACCTGGGTAAACCGGACGCAATCCTGAATGAATTTTGGGTTTTTCACGGTCCGGCCCGTGAGAAAGACCAGGACTCCGCCCGGCTTGAAGGCATGCGAACAGCCCATCGATGCCAATAACGTGGGAAGGTGAATCCCTTTGGTGGGGGGCCTTTCCGTGAAAAAGCGATCCTGAGCAATGAGCCAATTCGCGCATAGCGCATTTCGTTGGGGGAAAACAGACGGATTGAGTTCTCGATAGAGGAAGATATCGGTATCCATCAGACACACCATATCGTCTTCATCAACGTGGTCGGCAATCATATGGAGGGCCTCGATGCGATTAATCGGTACGTAACGATCGCCCCCATCGGCGAAATCCATATTTTCATTAGATGGGTGATCGCTGCCGGTAAAATAGCGCACCGGATACGTGTCGACAATATGCTGCAGAGTTTCCGATAGCGGGGCGTGGTTATTGCACACCACTACGAGAAGTTCCCATCCTGGGGGCAGCGTGCTGAGGGATTCACATAAGATGGGCAGTTGCCAGTGAAAATACGTGGTGTCTTCAATGCCGACGACAAACTTCACCGACGAGCTGTTGGTGATCTCGTCACCGCTCATCTCGATCAGCTTGAGGTTCTGGAATCTGAGCAGGGTGGCAGTGAGGTCGGCAAAAAGATCGACATCTTCACATGCATAGCGGTGACTCAACTCACGAAACATGTCGTTGATGGTATGCTGGCCATCGCACAATTCCCAGATGGCCCTGCCGGAGGCGTTAAGGGTGATGCCTTGGTCACCTGGAGCGGCGAGGAGGGTCAGGTCATCCCGAACATCAACCTCCTGAATGCACTGCCGCCTCGTGGGACGCACCATCTGTTGGGCTGTTAGAGCCAGTTGGTCTTCAGCATCGGTGCCCATCCGTTAGCTACCCTGGTGTGGGCACGAACGTAGGTGCGGCCGTTGGGATGTTGGTGGGCTGCGTTGGGGAGGGGGTAGGCTTAAACGTGGGCTTGGCTGTGGTCGTGGTCGGGGCATCGGTGGTGGTAGTCGTGCCCGTGGGCGCTGCAGTGGTGGTCGTGGGCGCTTTAGTGGTGGTGGTCGTGGTGGTGGTCACTGAGGGACTCTTTGTCGGCACTACGGTCGTCGTGGGGGACATAGTGGGTCTCTTGGTAGGCGTTGTCCTGGTCGTCGTGGGCACTGGCGCCGGAACCGGTGGTAGTGTGGTGCCTGGATTCGGATTCGGTCCTGGACTGCCTTGGCTTTGCGCAAAAACCGACATGGGCAGATTCACGGTGAGAATCACTGGCGCGACCCAACTGACATGAAGAAGATCACGTTTGGTCAAACCTATATCAGATTTAGATATTTTAGAAGGTTCTGATTGAGCGGCGTCGACTGTATTCTCGATCGATGATGCCTGGGTCTGCTGAGATCCTGTTGTGGTCTCTAACTCCTCAACGCGTTGGCGGAGCGCACGTAATTCAGCCATCAATTCTTCAGAGGTCTTGTCTGCATCGCTCATAATATCTCCTGTATGTGTCGACTTACCCGTTCCCCAATAAGATCGATCTTAAACGCGGCGAAACTCATTTACCCCACGACCTGACTCTTGATGATATCGAGTCGTAAGCAAAAGTTGTGATTCTATATCTTGTTCAGCAAATGTTGTCAATAAAATAGGATAATCATTAAGGATAAAGGTGGGTTTAACTTCCAGGGAGTGATTAGTATTGTCGTTCAAAATACGTTCCATAAATTCGAAACTCGAATATCGAAATCCGAAACAAATTCGAAATCCTAAATTCGGATGTTTAAATTTGGTCTTTAACATTGGTTTCGGATTTCGATATTCGAGTTTCGGATTTAGACCATCAGGTGGAATGGAAAACCGACAGAATTGTAAAAAATTGTCACCGAGTTACCTTTTGTACGACCTTAGGCCGAGTCAAACAGATAGATGTGGTTGATGCCACTATGCAGATCGCAAACTGTTTTGAGGGTTTGCCATGTGACGCCATCATCACTGCATTGAATCTCACTCTCGGTCGCACAGTGTTGAGGTGACTGTTGTGCCAGGATCAGATGGTTCACGGATATGGGCGCGGTGCCGGTTATTCCGACATAGAAATGTCCGTGTGCATCTGGTCGTCCGCCCCAATGCCCATCTGCATCTTCGAAGGCATATTGGTGACCGTACATCGACAGATCGTCGGGAAATGGGCATCCCGAAGAAAACGGTGTACCCGTCTGCTCCTGGTGATTATGCAGGAAGGCTAATCGGTGGATATCCCAACAGCTTGTCGAGGTGTGCGCTGTCCGCACGCGCCATTGTCGGGCTTGGACGACTTCCGCTGAGCGGTAGAGGAGGGTCTGCGCACCGGGGGTTGGGGTTAAATTGGTTACGATGGCGGTTTGCCAATCTGTGCCGTTCTGGCTGTATTGAAGGAGCACCCGTTCTGCACGATGCGGTCCCTCTCGTTGCGTAATCGTGACATGTCCCGGCAGATAGGCTTTGTCGAAGGTCATGCCAAGGAAAAAGTAGGGTGCGGGATGTCCATTAGAATGCTGACGTCCGCCCCAGTATGTGGTTGGATTCGCATCCCAGGCATTGATCACATCATAGCCGGCACCGGCATTTCCGGACTCTAGGGGGATACCCTGCAATTCTTCTTTCTCAGTATAAAACTGGCATCGTTCTACGTCCCATGCAAAGGTGCTTTCTGTATGCCATGCTAGGACACGCCAATGTTTGGCCGGTACCAAATTCCGTTGTCGATAGGGCTGGATGCCGACGATCGCGCAGATATTACTGATATATTCATGGGACACGGTATGGAACGGGATGTGATCGAACAGGAACGGTTGGGCACTCAGGATGTCTATGGGGTTGCGATTGACCCAAGCCTGTTTGTCAAAATGGGTGGCTTTGAGTTTATCGGGCAAACCGGCCATATGGAGAATGGTCTTGCTCTCATTTGTCGATTCGTTACTGAATTGAAAATCCATCTCCTGATGGATCACGGTACGGTGACCGCGCCACCAAAGGTTCCACAAATAGGCCCACATGCCAGCCGTCCACGTTTGAATATATTCCGAAGTGGGATTTTTTAGGTTGTAGAGACGGTTATAGGATCTAAATAGTGAGGCAAGTTGGACTGAATCGTAATATACCTTCTCCCAATAGTCTCTATCGACATCACGCAATAAGTATTGCGCCCCGCCGGAGCACGGCTCGTTCTCTTTGATCACGTCAATATCGATCCCTACCACATTAGCCATGCATTGCAGCAGATGATCCGGCGGGAGAGCCGGGTTTTCCTGTCTGATTTTTTCACAGCAATCATGGAGGTAGGTATACCCGATGTACGAAATGGTATCGCTGAGTAGAGAACAGCCAGGATGAGTTCGAAGCATATGATTGAAATTGGGCAGACGTCTGAACACGATATCGCCATCGTGAAAGAACATAAGGCGATCGTTCCAATCCGGATACTCCTCGTAGGCTCTGACAATCAGATGCGGCTGAATTGATGCCGTATAGCGTTGACCATCGGCATCACGGGTATCTGGGTAGATCTGGATATCGACCTCAGGAAAGTGGCTTTGCAGGTTGCGAAGCTGTGGACTGGGTTCTTGCGCAGGGTCCCTACTGAATAGAGCCACGCATTGTTGAGGTTGGATGCCCTTGGCAAGAAAATTGTGCAAATACACATGGCATTGCCAGATAAAGTGCGGCGTGTCCGGTTGGGCTGAGACAAAACGAATATCGGTATTGAGAAGGTCTGTCATAATTAAGTCATTTAAACGTCTGTAGGGTCTAATGAAAGTGGCGAATTTTGCCAGTACTGTTTCAACGATGCAAATTTCTATTCCTTTTAATTGCGGTCGGATCTGACTACAAAACCTAGGCCAGTCTATCACTCCCCTTTGTTCTGGGCGCAATTTCCGAAGAGGGAATGCGGGTGGGGTAGAGTCTGCGGTATAGAACTACCCATTGACATACTAATGGCATACTAAAAAACCAGACCGGATTCGACACCAGCCTGCTGACATTTTAGGGTTCTCGAAGAGCAGCTCGAGCGGCTGTCGAAACCCTCTACCTCCCCTTCCCCCTCCTTACAAAGGAGGGGAATAAAAGAAACAAGAAATTACCCACACGATTTGGAGAAGAGCCTTTTTTTTCTTCTTGGAAATGTTTTCTTTTTAATCCAATATGCCATTTTGCAACGATTCAGTCATGACCATTGGGTTGTTTCACGCTTCGTTGCAGAATCGAAAGGCTTGGAGTGAGCACTCCATTCTTGTTGCTTGACGATGTCCTTGCTGTCCAATAAAATTTGCGCCTCATTAAAGATGTAGGGTTTGGAATGTGATTCGGGAAGGGAGGTGGAGAAATGTTTTGTCAGACGCCACAGGATCTCGATGAACTGACTATTCAACAGCAAGCTCGGGTACCCTACCATGGCTTAGGCTTCCGGAAAGCCCGACTTGATCCTGATATCTACGTGAAACTCCTGAAGCAGTTCGTCAACAATACCGGAAAATTATCTATCGATGATGATCACAAGTATCTGCATACCACTGACAGGCGCTCCGTCACGTCCCTCCTTTATGAAGATCAGGCGTTTAATGCCAACCTGCTCACGGCGTTAAGGCCGATTCATGAACAGTGGTGTAACCTGCCGCTAATCAATGCGTCGTGTTACGGCATACGCGTGTGCCAGCGGGGAAGCTATCTCTATTCTCATGTTGATACTATTGACACCCATGTGATCAGCTCATCCATATGCATTGATTACAAACTCGACAAGCCATGGCCATTCTATATCGAAGATATACACGGCAAGGCCCACGAAATTTCAATGTCGCCCGGCGATATGATCTTCTACGAAAGCGCCAAGTTGAAGCATGCCAGGCCGTATCCCTTAGAAGGTGAGTATTACGCGTCCATGTTCGTGCATTATACTCCGGTCGGTTGGACCCTCTTGCCACCCCAGACATGATGCAACCACACCTCCGGGGAATGTGTTTGCATGAGTGACCAGGAAACCTTTCAGGCGCAATTCCTTGCCGAGTTGCAGAACTTGCGTCACCGGGTTTCTCAACTCGAAGCCTTGAAGAATGGGGTCACGCCGACAATAACGTCCCAAACACTTTCCAACACCGCCTCCACCTCAAACACCCGACAGCGCATCTTTGTGTCGATCGCCTCGTACTGTGATCCCGATCTGCCCCGAACATTGGAGGATTGTCTCAGCAATGCCCAATATCCTGAACGGTTGCGCTTTGGCATCTGTTGGCAATACGACGTGCAGCACCCCGTTGATGTCACCTCGTTTCAGCGTGATCCACGGTTTCGCTTCCTGAACTATCGGATTGAAGAAAGTCAGGGTGGGACCTGGGCGCGGTCCATGGCGCAACGGTTCTGGGATGGGGAAGCCTATACGTTACAGGTTGACTCCCATATGAAATTTGAGCCGGCCTGGGACGAAACCTTAATCCGCATGATTCAATCGTTCCCGAGTGATAAACCGTTGATCACGGTGAATGTCCCGCTGTTTTGGTACGACCCTCAAGGGCATCTCCAGCGACAAACCGACCTGGGAATTCGGACTACCCGAGTGAACGGTTGGGATGGCATTGACGGCTGGGCCCCATGGTTTGATTGGGGCAAACCCAATACTCGAAACCCGGGTCGTAACCGGTTTATTTCCGGCGGTTTTGTGTTTACCTTGGGAAAATGGAACACAGAGGTTCCGCAGGACCCTGAGCATTACTACTGGGGGGAAGAATTTAGTTTAACCGTGCGCTCTTACACACACGGCTACGACTTGTTTTTGCCGCAAGAGATTGTGGCTTGGCATCAGATGCACGCAATACCGCCAAGACGCCATGGGGACAATGAACACGAGGTGGTGGAGCAGAAAAATCGTATCGCCTTCGAGCGGCTGAGCTGGTTGCTCTATAGCAAGGATGCGGATGCGCATCGACAATTAGGTCCATATGGGATTGGGCAACAACGCTCCATACGAGACTATGAAATTTATGCCGGGATGAATTTCAGGGACAAAACCGCCCATCCGGACGTGTTTACTGGGGAGACCCCAGACCCGGTCACGATCAAAACCGAGCAAGACTGGGAGCACTGTTTGTCCTTCGAGGCATACGAGCGTAAGCAGGCGAGTGCCACTGACGTGTCAATCGGCTCAGGAAATCGACAGTGGAGCGTCGCAGAACAAACCCAACCAATATCCGAGACGGTTCCGAGTTCAAGTACTCGACCGCGTATCTTTGTGTCGATCGCCTCGTACTGTGATCCGGATCTGCCCCGAACATTGGAGGATTGTCTTAGCAATGCCCAATATCCTGACCGGTTACGCTTTGGCATCTGCTGGCAATACGACGATCACAATCCGGTAGATGTTTCCACGTTTCAGCGTGATCCACGGTTTCGCTTCCTGAACTATCGGATTGAAGAAAGTCAGGGCGGCACCTGGGCGCGGTCCATGGCGCAACGCTTCTGGGATGGGGAAGTCTATACGTTACAGGTTGACTCCCATATGAAATTTGAGCCGGCCTGGGACGAAACCTTAATCCGCATGATTCAATCGTTACCGAGTGATAAACCGTTGATCACGGTGAATGCCCCACTGTTTTGGTACGACGCTCACGGGCGTCTACATCGACAAACCTACCTAGGAATTCGGACTACTCGAGTGAACAGTTGGGGGCCTAGTGACGGTTGGGCCCCGTGGTTTGATTGGGGTTCACCCAATACCCGAAGCCCGGGTCGCAACCGGTTTATTTCCGGCAATTTTGTGTTCACCCTGGGAAAATGGAACATAGAGGTTCCGCAGGACCCAGAACATTACTACCATGGGGAAGAGCTCAATTTGACCGTACGTTCTTTCACCCACGGCTATGACTTTTTTTTGCCGCAAAAGATTGTGGCCTGGCATCAGATGCATCCGATTCCGCCAAGACGCCACTGGGAAAATGGCCAAGAAGTGGTGCAGGAGAAGAATCGCGTTGCCTTCGAGCGTCTAAGATGGTTGCTCTACAGCGATGAGGCAGACGCGCATCGCCAATTAGGACCATATGGGATTGGGCAACAACGCTCCATACGGGACTACGAAATTTATGCCGGGATGGATTTCAGGAACAAAACAGCCCATCCAGACGTGTTTACCGGTGAGACTCCAGACCCGGTTACCATCAAAACCGAACAGGATTGGGAGCACTGCTTGACCTTCGAGGAATTCAATCGTTTACATGAACCTGCCAGTGACGTGTCAATCGGCACAGACTGATAGGGAAATCGGCAAAGAAGAGTCGCGGCACAAAACGCGTTTCTGGAGCATCTCCACCATGAACCTCCAAGGGCAAATCTTCTCTCAATCCGGCATCCCCGCTGCCATCCAAGTCCTCGTCGATCACTATGGCTCTCAACAGAAGATTCTGACAGCCATTCAAATTGGCGCGTGCAACGGCAAGCCTGAGGACGATCTGCCACAGAGGATTATCACAGGCCAACAACATGTGAGAGCGCATCTTGTCGAGGCCGTTGGCCGGTTGCATGACGATCTGCTTCAGGTCATGGAACCCTATTCTGATCATGTGGCGTGTTATAACTTTGCGATCGGTGGAAGAGACGAGACTCGAACCTTCTATTCGGTGTCAGAGCAATTCGCCCTGGACCAGCCTGATGCCCAGCCCTGGCGAAAATACAAAATTGGGTCGTTGACCAACGAGCATCTGAGATTGCATATCCCGGAGGAGTACATACGGGCGGACAACGTACAGTGTATTTCACCAGAAACTTTTCTGAGCTTTGCCGGCATCAGTCCACGAGAGTTGAATCTTCTGATCACCGATGTCGAAGGATTCGATGGCGAAATCGTGAGCGCATTTCTCGAGATAGCGTCTCCAGAGATGATCGTGTATGAGCACAAGGTTATGTCCATTGAAGAGAACGTCAGTCTGTTACGGAAGCTGGGGGATCGGTCCTATGCCTACAGGGAGTTTGGCGAGGACTTTCTTTGCTATCGAGTTCCAGATGAAGACGAAAAAGTCGGAACGATGATGGAGTGTTCTTCGATCCAGCTCGAGGGTCAAATTGCAGTTGATCGCGATCGCTCTCCGCTTGCAGACCCATGCGAGCGGATATTGATAACCGCCGGCAGCATGGAGCCCGCAGCCTACCAGGGAGACATTTTCCTTCCCGATCAGGGCTTCTCCGGCGCCAACACGGGCTTCACCAATGGAAACCTATTCTACGTCAAGTGGGCCATTCAGGGAACGGAAGAAAATGATCTATTCCAGCACGTGCGTTACGCGTCCACCTACGAGCCTGCACTGCGCTTTCGATCGCAGATGCCAGACGGTGACTACAACGTTTCGCTCTACTTCGCGGAGGTCTGGGAAGGTGCCCGGGGATTGGGTGTGCGGGTCTTTGACATTTCGATTCAGAAGACCATCGTTGAACGCGATCTCGATGTCTTCGACGAAGTCGGATTTGCCACTCCACTGGTGAAAACCTACACGGCGACGGTGTCTGGAGGATGTCTTACAATTGAGCTTCGCGCCTCGCGCAACAGTGCGATGGTCAGCGGTATCAAGATCGTTCCAGTCGATGAAGCGGGCGGACCCAATCCAGCTAGCTCCTTGAGCTCTGCGAATTCAATCGTGCGATAGCGTCATGACAGCTCAGACTGATATGGATATCAGAAAAGAAAATTCGCACCGCGAACCGCGTCTATGGGTCTGTTGAATTTTTCATGTCCATTGGCCATAGATGCTTCGGGAAGGCAACCGACATCAGTGAAAGGGAATGTTCAAAAAAGTTCGTCCAGCAAGGCCGCAGCCCTTTTGACGAGCGGAGCGTACTCCAGTACGTGAGCACGGCAAAAGGGCGAGAACGCCGCTGGCGGCTTTTTTCAACATTCCCTCTATGGAGCAGGCGGTGAATCCTCAATGTGTGGTTTCAGATCGGTATAAATTCATCTGCATTCTAATTGCCAAGAACGCGACATCTACGCTGAGAGCTGAATTTCGCCAGCCTTCCTATCAATCTTATGAATGCGGATTTGATCATATTGAAACAGACAAACTGAACACCTATTTTATTTTTGCACTGCTCCGAGACCCTGTGACACGGCTTCTGTCCGCGTATCAGTAGATTTCCATGCGGAAAGATGGGCAAGAATCATTCGCGAATGACCCATCGTTCTTTGCTATGCCTGACAATCAGGAACGCTTCCTGACGTTTTTGTCCGAGGTCAAACGTCAGAAGTGGGATCCCCACATCATCGACCAGCACGACCATATCCGTGATAAAAGATTAGACTTCCTAGGCACGGTTGAAGCGTTCGACCGGAGTATGACCTATGTATACGATCGGCTGGGGATTCCTGACTACACACCACTTCCGAAAAGAAGAAGCAGAGAAGGGAGAGCGTCCATTTACGAATACAGTAGATTCTACATTGACCATGTTGATGACCTGATGACGTCTATAATCCAAAATTTATATCCCAAAGACGTCGCCTTGGTCGCCCATGTCGTTGAAGCCATGAATGCGAATCCTGATATCGGAGGGAGCATCGTGAACGATGCCATTACGTGCAACCAGAAACACACCACGACCTGATATGTAGTCTTTTTTCGATATCATGATGGTTCGCCCTTGTGAATAAGCATCACATAGATTCCATTCCACCATGTATGCTTGCCCTTGTGCCTGGGCATCTCTTTCACATCGTCTTCGCACAAAAAAATTTCCTTGTCAAATATGACTGACATGTTCAGTTTCTCCATCGCTTCTTTCGTTCCTTCTCTCACGTCTTTCCAATTCCAATCATCAATAATTACTATGGCATAGTCCTCGAAGTTATCATAATAATGCAGGAGGGCCTTATACTGACTTTCCTTACTGTGATTTCCGTCATATAAAAAGACATTAAAACTTCCCAACTCATTCGTATTCACGGCAAAGCAATCTTCCTCTAATATGGAGAGATGGCAACTTCCTTTGTATTTGGAAATATTCTCCAAAAACACTTGCTTGGGGCCACCGAATTGGGACCAATTATCGATAGAAACTGCTGATATATGATTGCGAAACATGGCCGCGCATAAACTCGCCCCGGTCCAACTTCCAATCTCTATGTATCGACAACCCTCGAAGCTGCATATATTGTTGTAGAAGTGTCGGGTGAACGTACCACACATCCCCTCCATGGATAGGACTTCATCGGAAAGGCGTGATGCTCCCTGTTCCGCTTTTTCGAAGGACATCACCACATGCGCGATCCAGGCCTCTGCGTTCCAGGGTTGGACATCTGATGTCGGCATTGAATCCCCAACGCTTGTTGTCGGCGAGGGCGCTAGCAGGTGCGAAAAGCCCGACATATGATCGTCGTACACCGTGCCGGATTCTTCTTTCCCCTCATCAAACCGAAATTTTCTTAGATAATAGTGGTGAAAAAAGATGTCGGTA
>JAJDBO010000305.1 GCA_029261305.1 Nitrospirales bacterium | reverse complement strand
GCCCCTGCTGACATGTTTCGCCACCGGCGTGATCATCATCGGTTTTCTTGGCCTGGTGGACTGGCCGGTGACGGTCGTCTCGTCCAATTTCATCTCGCTGCTGCTGATCATGACGCTGTCGCTCACCGTCCATCTGATTGTCCGCTATCGGGAATTGCATGAACAATCGCCGGATGCCGAGCAAAATTTCCTCGTCAGGGAAACCGTGCGCGCCAAAGCCTTACCCTGTTTCTATACGGCGATCACGACGATGGTGGCATTCGGTTCCCTCCTGGTAAGCGGGATACGTCCGGTCATCGACTTCGGCTGGATGATGTGCATTGGGATGGCGGTCGCGTTTCTCATTGTGTTCACGCTGTTCCCCGCAACCCTGACGTTTTTAAAACCTGGTCCCCCTGCCTCTCGTAAAGACCTCACCGCCAGAATCACACATTTTTTCGCCCGCCTGAATAAGGCCTATCACGCGCGCATTCTGATGGGGTTCATCATCCTGTCCGTCCTCAGCATTGGAGGCATGGGTTTTCTCACCGTGGAAAATCGTTTTATCGATTATTTCAAGGAGACAACCGAAATCTACCGCGGGATGGAACTGATCGATCGCGCACTCGGCGGCACCACCCCGCTCGATGTCATTATCGACGCCCCGGCCGATTTTCAGTCGGCTGAAACAGAGGAAACCCCTGAAGCAGAAGAGTTTGAGGACCCCTTTGCCGATGAATCCGCGGAGGATGAAGCAGCAAGTGCGGGCATCACCGGCACCAGTTATTGGTTCAACACCTTTGAACTGGATTATGTGGCAAGTCTGCACCAATATCTGGACAGCCTACCGGAGACCGGCAAAGTGCTGTCCATTTCCACGGGCATAGAGATTTTGAGTCAGCTCGACAAACTCATTACATTGGACGATGTGTCACTGGCGGTCCTCTACAAGGAGCTGCCGGAGGAGATCAAAGAGGTATTGTTTCAGCCCTATATGTCGGCCGACGGGAATCAACTCCGCTTTGCGATACGAGTCTTCGAATCCGACCCTTCGCTCCAGCGTGAGGCATTGTTGAAAAAAATCCGGCAGGCATTGACAACGGAAATGGATCTGAACGAAGACCAGGTGCATCTCACCGGGATGCTGGTGTTATACAACAATATGCTGCAAAGCCTGTTCCGGTCACAAATACTCACCATCGGCGTGGTCTTCCTGGCCATCCTGCTCATGTTCGCCATTTTGTTTCGCAACCTGAAGATGGCCGTGGTCGCGATCATCCCCAACGTGTTCGCCGCCGGCGTGGTGCTAGGCTTGATGGGGTGGCTGGGAATTCCGCTTGATCTGATGACCATCACCATTGCCGCGATCAGTATCGGCATTGCGGTGGACGACACCATTCATTACGTTCACCGGTTCACCGAAGAGTTTCAAAAAGACAGGGATTATTGGGCCGCCGTCAACCGCAGTCACGCCAGCATCGGGCGGGCGATGTACTACACGACTGTGACGATTACACTGGGGTTTTCCATCCTGGCCCTGTCAAACTTCGTTCCAACCATCTATTTCGGCTTGTTCACCGGCTTTGCCATGGTGGCCGCCCTGCTCGCCGATTTGACGCTTCTACCGCTGCTCATTGTCCGGTTTAAACCGCTCGGGAAATAATGGTGGGTCGTACAAGGATCGCACTTGTGGCTCTCTGATTCCTTTAAAGCGAAATAAAGCCAGGGAATTTTCAACATCTTTCTAGGGATCTTCCTAGTTCCCTAAAAACATCCTCTGCACTAAAATTTAGCTTCTTCTAACCTCTTTCAAAAGGAATGCAAGACATGGAAAAGTCAATGATGAAAAAAATGCATGACATGCCGATGTTTCCGTTCATGCCTATCGTTCCACTCATTGTGATGACCACCGTAGTTTCTCTCTCCGTCCTGAATTATTGCGGTATCAAAAGGATAGAAGAAAAACTCAAGGAAATTTGTCCATCAAATCCCTCGTAAAGGGAGGAATGTCCATGGAACCTCATATGTGGTGGGAAGGCGGCTTTAGGTGGATGTGGGTTTTCCCGTTTACGTTCATGGTGTTGATGATGGTGTTTATCGCCATCTGTGCGTTTGGGTTTTTTCGTCGGTCAGGTTGGTCGGGGCACTCCTGCCCCATGTGTGGATGGCATCCACGTGGGAGTCAGGATCAAGATACTCCGCGCCAAATTCTTGATCGCCGCTATGCCAGCGGGGAAATTACAAAGGAACAGTATGAGGGCATGAAGCACGAGCTACAGAAATAAACCGCTCATGGACACAAAACAGGAAAAAATAATCGAGCATGATCCCCATCGATACCGATCCCCGGTGCCAATGCCTTTAGCCCTCGGCGCCTTGGGTTCCCTGGCGACGGTCCTTGTCTTCGGGGCGCTTGTCTTCGTGCCTGCTGGTCGCCTGGACTGGACCCTAGGATGGGTCTACGTGGGTATCGTCGCGCTCAATGTCATCATTACGTGGGTGTGTCTGCTGCGTTGGAACCCTGTGCTGATCGAGCGACGCATGCGTTTTCCCAAGGGGACGAAAACCTGGGACAAGGTGTGGGCCGGGTTGTATGCGCCGGTAATGATCGCAGTCTATGTCGTGGCAGGAATCGAGGCGCGCGACGATGTCTCCAGCCTGCCGTGGATGGCGTGGGTGCTGGGCCTGGCAATCTTCGTCCCCGGGTCTGGTCTCCTCACATGGTCAATGGTTGTGAACCCGTTCTTTGAGAAAACGGTTCGCATACAAACAGAGCACGGGCATCGCGTGATCGACACCGGACCCTACGCCTACGTTCGTCACCCTGGCTACGCAGGGTTTGTAGGTTGGATGCTCTCGACTCCGCTTCTTCTTGGGTCGGCTTGGGCTATGATCCCAGCCTTGCTTGCGATTGTCGGGATCGTGATCCGCACGGCGTTGGAGGATGGGACTCTGTATGCCGAACTCCCCGGCTACCCCGAGTATACCGCGCGGATTCGATTTCGCCTGATCCCGGGCGTTTGGTAGGCAAAGCGAACGTCTACAGGGCCAGAGACCTCACTATTTTAACATTCCTCGTTATCCGGCCATCTTAGAAGGATATTAGGGTCGGTCTAACCCCAATTTCTTTTTTGGTGGCAGCTCTACTCGCCGATTTGACGCTGCTCCCGCTACTCATCGTCCGGTTTAAACCGCTCGGGAAATAAAAGATGCCGTGACCGGTCGCCGGCAAGGATCATGGAACGCATGAAATTCCAATCCTCATTGTGGCGACCCGCATGGCACTGAAAAAGATCTGGAGTTAGGTTCGAATCAATAGAAATATGTTATTGCAAGACCTGACCCTCAATCCAAATGTATTCACAAAAGAAGAGTTAACCCCCTTCCTATGATCTGAAGTCTGGCCGTGTACGTACGCCTTATCATCCAAGATCCCCGCTTGTGGGCCTGTTGAATACACCGGTCAATAAGGGCTTCAGATGAGCCACGAACCACCAATGGGATGGAATGTTCAAAAAAGTCCTCCAGCAAGGCCGCAGCCGTTTTAACGCGCGGAAGGTACTTATGTACGTGAGTACGGCGAGAACGCTGCTGGCGGCTTTTTTCAACATTCCCTTGTGGATTTGCTGGGACACGTCGAAAATTCTTCCCAAGTCTCCAAAATTGGTTCCGCTTCGACGGATGTCATAAGCCGTCCGTAAGGTCGAATCAATAGAAGAGCTTTCCCATAGGTAGGGGTTCGCACTAGGCAAATCAGAACGAAGGTAAAACAGGGGATACCGTGGTAACGAGAGAAACGATTTTACCTACCAATAGCTGTTCGCTGGCAGGTGCGCTTTATTGCGGATGGCCTGACGAGATATTGGAATTGAGTTAGCCGCCTATATTTTCCTTTATTTCCTGCCGACTAGCTATTCTACGGGATAAAATGCTAATTTTTAATATCTTAAATCTTAGTCTAGGATAATCTGTAGGTATATTTATGTCTGAGGAGAAAAAAAAGGGAGAAATCATTTCAGAAGAAGCCACTTTAGGGCTCCCATTACCTGAATCTATTGAGTGTCATTATTTAAAGAGTAATTTTTTTAGAGTGGTTCATGGTGATGGAACCTATGGGGGAATAACTCCACAAGGTAAGATCCATATGGCTTTTTTCTCTGAGCGCAATGCCATTCCTCAAAAAGTTGTTTACCAGATTGAAAATGGTTCTTTGGGATCAGAGATTGATAGAGAAGGAAAAGTTGGCTTGGTGCGTGAGGTAGAAGTTGATGTGGTCTTAGATTCAACTAAGGCAAAAGCGCTTCACGTATGGTTAGGAAAATGGCTAGAAAAGGCTGAGCGAGAAGATGGAGAGGTTAAGGAGTGAGTAGATGGGATATGCGATATGGGGATGACCATATATTAGAGGGATATTCCTCGTTGGAAAAATGGCGTCCGAAATCTAAAGGCTTTCAAACCGTATCAGTTAGTTGTCAAGAATGTGGGAATTCTAGAAATGTTTGGATTCTTCTGCCAAATAAATATAAAGCCGCGTGGATGATGCAGTTTTCGAGTGTCAAAACGGCACTCCAGTCCTATTTAGAGGAAAAACATAATGTGGTTATTGGCGACCATATGGCTGAAAAATTCGAAATGGATTTTACCTTACCTAATCAACCGGAAGAGCGTGCTACTATTGTCGTCACAGGTCGTGACAGGGTTTCGGGTGCTCCCACTACAGCCACTTTGAAATTTTCGGATATTTATGGAGTCATGAAGGCCTTGGAAAATGAAGGATATTGTTTGACGGCTGCCCAAGGATATTCAGCTTATTTTAAGGAAGTTATGGAAAACCTTTCATGTCCAGGTTGTGGCAGGCCCACTCTCTTCCTACAAGATAATCTACATTGTGAGATGAGTAACTATCGTTCTAATCCTTTTCATCTTGAAAGTTTGGAAGATAAACTTGCTGCCGTTTTAAATTATATAAATCTACCAATAGATAGCCATCAAGCGGTAAAAGAAGGAGAAAGTATAGATGAGGGGGAATTAGGTAGTTTTTCAGAAACGGAGGGTAGGCCGACTCATAAAGGAAAGAAACCCACTATACTAGAAATGATTGATTCTGACGATTTGGAAGAGATTTGTCCCTCAGAGGTGTCATTATTTCGAAAGTTTGAACCCACTTTGGCCAAAACGAAGACCTCATTGAAATTTATATATGACCAAGAGGTAGTCCAAAGAAGCAAACAGGAGGGAGAAAAAGTTTTCAACCAGAATAGCCAGAATTCTAAAAGGCGAGGAACATTATTTATTTCCTGCGTTTTATCCTCAAGTATTTTTCTGTCGTGTATTGTCTTAGGTTTGTTAGAATTTTTTAACGTGACTCAGATCGTCCTACATCATTTTTGGTTTGCATTATCCTTAGGGAGTCTGGGTGTAGCTGGGGCCAATTTTTTAGATTTAAATACAGAATTGAAAAAGGAAGATGGCCCTGTAAAATTTCAAGAACTCACCACGGAACCAATAATATATCATGGAACCTGCGCCTGAGTCTGATTGGATTAAAAAATTACTTGAGAAGCTCCCTTTTAATAAACTAACAGCGGGCCAAACCTTTCAAATAATTATTGATATTATATTAGTTTTTTACGTTTTTAATGTTCTGGAAATGGAATTGGGGCAATATGACTCCCAAAGTAAAGCAGCCCTTGCTTTACTTTGCCCCTTGCTTATTGCCTGGTCTTTAATTACCACATTTAAGTTTGGCAAGAAGTAATTAGCCAACTTCCTGTAATCTTCTAGTCTCTTAGGCAGAAAATTCCTCTAAATTCCTTCAAAAATGCTGTTTCTTCCGAAAAAGTCTTTCCTAAGTAAAATTAGTATTAACATGTTCAAATAGATCTTTAAGGGATTGGAATTGATGGAATTTCCTATCCTACTCCACCACTTATTCTTAACCTTCTTCAACAAATCCTACATGGCCTTTTTCACGAGGTCATTGAGCAAAATGATTTTGTTAAGCCCTTACAACCCCTCCCCACCAACCGTTCTAATTCCGTGAGAGCGACGGACAACTCAAATCGGGCTTGGGCGCAGCCTTGAAAGGTTTGCCAGAGCACGCGTTGGGCATTTAGGAGCTGGTCCGACATTAGCAGATCTACTGCGATTGCGCTGGATTTGGCCATCTATTCCGATCGTTATCGTTAAATAGTCACCACTATTCGCCTCAAACAATCGAAAAATCTGCCTCAAACCAGCACAATCTCGCGACGATCCCTCATGTCGGACAGGCTCCTGGTACATCAAGCAAGCTGGCTTCGCCAAATTTAAAACTATGCGGGCAATGCGGACGGCTTACTGTTGCTACGCGCCGGTGGTGGTAATATCCGGAATTCATCACGAAAAAGGCGAACGGTACCTGCTCTCTTTTTCTCCTAAGTGCCTAAATAAGATTCTTGGGAAAAGGTGAAAAAAGTGCGGAAATGTTCCGGTCAATTGGTACCAAGTTTTTTAGCTGTTAAATTATGCACAGGCCACTACCCAATACAAGGGTAGTGGCCCATGATTGCTTTATTTACAGCACGGGAACTTCTTGCGCTTCCAGTTCTTTAACTCTCTCTTTTAATTCCAGAATATGGACATTCTGTTCTTTTACGGCCTCAACTAAAATCGCCGTTAGCTGAGAATAGTGGACGGATTTAAAGCCCTCTCCATTGTGAGAAACTAATTCTGGAAAAACTTTCTCCATATCTTGGGCTAGAAATCCTAGCCCAGGTATTGAATTAAGGTCTAGGGCAGGAAATTGTTCATTTTTCCAACTAAACGTCACTCCTCGTAGCCGTAATACTTTATCTAAGGCACCATTGATAGAACGGACATCTTGTTTGAGATTCGAGTCTGACCGAATTGGGCTACTTGCACAGGCGGTATATCTTTCTGTGGAACGGTGAGAAATAGCATCCATCGTAGGTGAAACATAGATCTTAATTGGGCCAAATTCGTTATCGGGGTTTTCGAGTCTTTCATAGATTTGGCTTGTCACAGAGTCAAGCTGAGTATTATCAATAATTAGCCCTGTCTTCCTTAATTCAATAATCTTTGAGTTTGCCAACTCTTTAGCTAAACGCCGCAGCAATGCAGCCGGAGGTTTTTGGGTCCCATATTTAATTCTTTTATTCTGTTTCTGATGTTCGTTGGTTAGATTCTTTTCACCTCCGCTGACCTTCTTGCCCCTAAACCAGTTCAGAAAATTAAACATGGCAACCTCCTGTTAGGTGATAGTGTAAAGAAAAATAACTGTTGACCAAAAAAGGGTTATTGCACTTATGAAGAAAAGAAGAGCTTTTGATAAGAGTCGAGCTTTTTTTTCATTAATGCAGTAATTTCGTTGTGTTGCCACTACATAGTCAGCAATTATGGTCGAAAGAAGTTCTGTCTCCTTTTCCATAGATAGGGAGAAGGGTAAAAGCTTTTCTGGATCACATAAACGTTCTCTTTTCCACATTCTAACGGCCAAAATGGTGCAAATAAATGCAGTGAAAAACAAAAAAACAGTACCGTAAAGAATAACCGTTGCCACATCACCAATAACATTCCCTACTAAGGGGCTTGTTTCTGAAATAGATCGAATAAGCCCTGGGATTTTCTCAATGCTTCCTATTTTGATGACAGTAACACCTATGGAAAAACCAAAGGCAGTTAGGTAAATGCGAGTTGTGTTGTTGAGAAGGTCGCGACGTTCTTTTTCTTCCTCATAAACATATTTGCAATGTTCAAGGAGGCGGAGCAGTTTGCTCGGGTCTTCCCTTACGACTTCGAACTCAATTGGTTGGTCACATTGGACTGTAATTTCTTCAGAAAGATTTTTCATGGCCATAACCCAGTGTTAAATTTTCAAGGATTGAAATGATAATCTATAAAAGCTTTCCATGTTTGGAGTATAGATAGTTTTCTTAGTATGTCAAAAGTTATCTTTGCTAACTAATGTTAGCTAACATTAGTTTTGCTTGCTGTTACCTTGTGATTACATTATCCTTTTTTAATTAGAGAAATTGGCTGTAATTCTTTTTGAAATAAGGAGATTTTTATGTTTCCGGCCCGATCAACGAATAGTTGGCAAACAGTTGATGAGATTGCAGTTGCGTATGGCATAAGCATTTCCTCGACTCGCACTCTTCTAAAGGCTGAAGTTAATTCGTTGCCTCAAGCTGAGCGTGAAAAGTTTTATGAGAAAGCTGGAGGTCCCCATCCTGACAGATACGAAATTACATTCGTGTCAAAAGTATTAAAAGATAAAACAAAATCTAATTTAAACATCTTTGATCGCTATATTTTTCTAAACCATAGGAAATCTCCAGATATAAAAATTATAGGATCTGAATCACCTTCCCAAGGTGCCTTATTTGGGATTCTTGAATCACGTATGAAGGCCTCCAATGCCTATCGGGAGTTGGTTTTTGAAATTGTTAAAAATGGAGCTAGCCTTCGCATCCGTTGCGTTTCCGGAACAGACTTCTTTAATAAACACAACCCAATAATTGAGGCTTTTAGAGAACGTGCAAAGCATAGGTCGGAACCCGTAAAGGTATTGTTGCTCCATCCTACCGGGCATGGAGCAGAGATCCGATCGGCAGCCGAAGGGGAACTTTCTGCGGAAGCGAGCCAGTTGGCACGAGACGCTCACAGTACTTTTGGTTTCTTAAAAGTAGAAAGTCAGGATTTAAAAATAGACCCAAAATGGCAAGAGGAACTCCCAACTAGCTTACTAATATGGTCTGAAGATATAGCCTTGGTTGAACCTTATGACCATGGGAGGCAGGAAAGAGACCATTCTGGCTGCATTGGGCGGAAAGCACCAATATTGATAGTTAGGGGAGGAGGGACCGATTATCATGAAGTACTTAAGATGGGCTTCGATTATGTTTTTCTACGCAAGGAAAAGGATACACACATCAAGACTTGGACAGTAAATGAAATGGAAAGAAAAGTTTTTAGGCAAAGCTCTGTATTCACTGTCAAACGTCCGGCTAAAAGAAAAAGGTAAATATGAAGTTGAACATTACCTACAAATCTTTCCCCACCAAACGCTCTAGCTCCGTGAGGGCGACGGACAATTCGAATCGGGCTTCGGCGTAGCTTTGGAAGGTTTGCCAGAGTACCCGTTGGGCATTAAAGGAGCCGGTCCGACATTAGCGGATCTAAGGCGATTGTGCTGGAGGTGGCCAGCTTTTCCGATCCTTTTCGGGGAAAGTTGAAAAAGGCCGCCAGCTGCGTTCTCGGGCTTGCTGGACAGCCTTTTTCAACCTTCCCCGTTTTTGTCAAATAGTCACTACTATTCGTCTCAAACGATCGAAAAATCTGCCTCAAACGAGCACAATCTCGCGACGATCCCTGATGGGAATGTTGAAAAAAGCCACCAGCGGCGTTCTCCCTATTTTGCCGTGCTCACGTACCCGATGTACGCTCCGCGCGTCAAAAGGCCTGCGGCCTTGCTGGACGAACTTTTTTGAACATTCCCTCTCATTGACGAGGCCAGCCTCATCTGAAGCTTTTATTGGCTAGTGGCGTGCATTATTCAACAGGCCCATATAGCCTATTCCGACGCAGGACTCGAGGTAAGTTGCCCGATTTTTGCTTGGTGGGCTGTGCCTTTTTGCTCGTTTCTCACACACAGCTATCCTGCATGCCGACGTCTTTTAGTTGCCTTCTTTTTACATCCTCATCTTTTTTTGCGCGCTACGAGGGTGGCGGGTTTGATGCCGAGGAGTTCTGCTGCTCCGCCTGGGCCGTAAATTTTCCAATCGGATTTACGGGTCACTCGTGGCGGAGCGTGAGCACATCGCTGTCTGCCAGTTCCACGTGTGTTCCGAACTTTTTGCCTTCGCGATTGTGCACCTCGGCTAGCCAGGCCGCATCAGCGGGCGAGGCATGTTTCACTTGCAAGCGCTTCATTTGTGTTGGTCTCATCTCAAGGTTCACCAGTTCCTGGTTGGTGCCGCGCATGCTGATAAAATACATCAACCCCAAGTCGCCGCGAAACATCTCGAACCCCCCGATTCCCTCGTAATCGGTCAGGAAGTCGCCGCACCCGTAGAGAATCGGCTTGTTGCGGTACATTTCGATAGCCTTGATGTGATGAGACGAGTGGCCGTGGACGACGTCGACACCGACGTCGTCGATGAGGTCGTGGGCAAACTGTTGCTGGTCTCGCGTGATCTCATAACCCCAATTGGAGCCCCAATGAATCGACACGACAACGAGGTCCCCAGGCCGGGTGAACCGTTTAACCGCTTGCTGTACGTGCAAGGGGGCGCCGGGTGATGATTCATCGATCAAGTGGACGCCAGGCTGATCCTCACCTGCCGCCCAACGCGGCGGGATGCCGCTCGACTCCGAGCCGACGGCAAAGACGAGCACCCGGTTTCGGCCCGGCAGTTCGAACACCGCGGGGCGCTGGGCTTCCTCCAGATTGCGCCCTGCTCCCGAGGTCTTGATGCCGGCTGTCTCCAACGATCGTAGCGTTTCTTCTAGGCCAGCGTATCCCCAGTCCAAGACGTGATTGTTTGCCAGCACACAACAGTCGATCTCCGCAGCAGTCAGGCACGGCGTGTTCCGTGGATGCATCCGGTAGAGCACCTCCTTGCCTCTCCAGTACTCGTCGCTCGTTGTGACGGCGGTCTCCAGATTGACGAGACGCAGGTCCGGCGAGGCGCGTTCGAGTTCTTCAAGCGCGTCGCCCCAGATGTAGTCGTGCGTGACTTCTTCCGGGATGGGGCCGTGCGCACGTTCGGCCAGCTCTACGTACGCTTTCGCGTTCTTGATGTAGGACTCGTACAGTCGCGGATCCACGGGGTGCGGAAGGATCTGATCGATTCCCCTCCCTGTCATCACGTCCCCGGCCAGGAACAGCGTGATGGGTCGGTCAGCGGCAGCGCCTTCCCTCTCCGGCGCAGGCCTGGGCAGCGCTTCGCCAGGCGAGGGTTCGGCGCGACTCGGCAACCCGAGGTTAGAGACTGATGCGCCCATAACCAGCTTCCCACTTTGTATCAAGAATTCCCTGCGATCCATAACTCTCGCGACGATCCCTCACGTCGGACAGGCTCCTGGCACATCCAGCAAGCTGGCTTCGCCGAATTTAAAACTCATGCGAGACAAGAACAAGGTTCCAGACACCTTATTCTTTCCCTATTCTTGCGGACGGCGCCCGACCACGATGTACTGGTCAGGCAATGACTCTTGGAGGATCTCGACGTCGAGCCCCCCCGCCTGAAGCTCGGCAATGACTTCCTCGGGACGGAGTCGCTGCGAAACCGGCGGTCCGTGCGAGCTCTGGTGGGTGAAATCGACAACCAAGATTTCTCCGCCAGGAGTGAGGGCATCATACAGTTTCCTGCTGTAACTCTCCCGATCATCATAAATGTGGTGCCATGTATTCACGATCAGAATC
>JAJDBO010000304.1 GCA_029261305.1 Nitrospirales bacterium | reverse complement strand
CATGACCGCACTGGTGATTATCATGACTGGTGTTTGGACAGAGGGAAATACAGGGGCGGCGCTTACCACCCAGGCTTTTGATACTGGTTTGTCGCAGGTGGGTGGGGTAGTCGTCACGCTTGCGCTGATGCTGTTTGCGTTCACGACATTGCTTGGTTGGAGTTATTACGGCGAGCGATGCACCGAATATTTATTTGGGGTTCGAGTAATCAAGGCCTATCGTGTGTTGTGGATCATCGCGATTCCTATTGGAGCCGTTGGGAAGTTGGGGCTTGTGTGGCTGATCGCTGATATTTTAAATGGGCTGATGGCCATTCCGAATTTAATTGCGCTTCTCGCGTTAAGCCCGTTGATTTTTCGGCTGACTCGTGAACATTTTGGTTCTTCGGGGAAAAATAACGCGGTGTGAGGTAATAGCCTTGTGGGGTGGCACCGCACACCCTTCTTATTTTTGCGGGGTTTCGCCCCCGCCGACGAGGTCCTTTTGTTTCGGCAAAAGGACCCAAAACCATTTCCGCCCGTATGCGGCCCCAAGGGGGTCCCTCCACCTACGCCTCGAATAAGATGGCGAGAGAACTCGCTCCACTCAAACAGCTCTCGCCGAGAAGTCGATTCGGGGCTCCGGCTCCGCCGCATCCGAAGGCAGCCAATTCCCAAAAAAAAATCCCGACAGTTTGTATTCAACCCTATTTAAAAATCATTAACTTCATGGGCCCTTGCATCAACTTCAAGAGGGCAACTCGTATATCCAAACTCGATGATTTGTTGGAGATAACCCGGAAGGAATCCAGTAATGGAGCCACAGCATTCGTATTGGTAAACATGTCTAAACTCGTGCGACAAAATACGTGGAGTTAAGTGTCCCTCACAAATAAATATGGAGTACCCAAGTGTGAGCCCAATCATGTTCGGTCCTAGAAGTCCAGTTTGGAGCGCAGCTTCTCGAAGTTTCTGATCAACTGGCAAAGGAAGTTTTTCTACAATAGAAATCCGGATTTCACCTGGCCGTTGGACGCCCACTTCACTTGCGAGGACCAATTCTGAATCATTGAGTGGAATTCCAGAAACCGCTATTTCTTGAGCATGGGCTTCAGCCCATATAATTGCCTTTGGGAGGAGATCTGGTAAGGCTGATTTTAGATCAATGGACATAATTTGGAAAACATTTACCTATTTGAATTTCCTGAGGAAGGAATATTCTCGGCCTTAAGATTACAATAAAAAATCAGGCTATTATCAGGTTTAAATTAATTTCAAAGCCGGCTTGCTTTAATTCTATAGCCAATTTTATTTTCCACCCATCCGGGGAATTCACAGGTTCGTACAGGACACCGTGAATATCTGATGGAAGCTCCACATCACCTTTGTATAAAGCGCAAATTCTTGCCCGCCCGAGTCGTCCGATGAAATAACCTAGTTCCAAGATAACATTTTGACGGGCCCGGAGTTTTACTTCGTCCTTGTTTCCTGCCCTATAGCCTTCATCGTCTGGAGTTAGAAGAATTACCGCAAAATCAACTCCGGCATTTTGCTCAAATTTTTCAATGACCGTTCTGCCCGAGTTCGGCTGCTCATGGAGAATAATTGCTTGGAGCTTTAATTGCTCAAGGAATCTAGCAACAGATTCCTTTAGTTCTCCATCGTGACCATGTACAAGAAACACTGAGCGCGTCGAGGGTTGCGGGACCGAAGCTTGGCGTTTGACTGTGAATGGGCCTCCGGTACCTATAGCTGATGTCCACTGGCCATCTATAGTATTCTCATTGCGAAGATTCCCGGATACTGTAACCTGTCCTAAGGTTACGTTTGGGGCGGCACTATACGGGTGCAGAGTAAGATGAAGAGTTTTCTGATCCGTAACCGTGCCTTGAAGAGTATAGACATAAGGACCAAAATCAAAATCATTAATCCTAGCTAGCCCTGAGACGTTTGAACTTTCTTGCTGGATTTCAATAAGTATATTGCCTTTGTTGGTTCCTGAAATTTCACCGACCCAAGTTCCATGGTATTTACTCATGCCTAATTTTCATCCTAATTAAGAATCTTTAATCTATCGAATCTCTGACTTCTTCTATAATTATGATTGCGAGGAGGTCGTCGTTACTGGTGGATTCTCTTATTTGCTTAGGACCCATGTATTGTGAGGAACATGAAGTATTGAGTGTTAATGGAGTATACCTTCCCCATCCTCATTTGAAAAATAGGTTTGTTTATTGAGTGTTTCCTGCTTTGGGCGCGGCTCCGGCTTCGGCCTGAATCGGCCTCTCGGCGAAGGCTGTTTGAGCGGAGGGAGTTTCTGAGCCATCTTGCAAAGGAGTGGGACCCGAAGGGTCGCGCACAGGCAGACATGGTTTTGGGTCCTTTTGCCGAAACAAAAGGACCTCGTCTGCAGGGCCGAAACCCTGCATCTAATAAATTCTCCAACAGACCCATCTCACAAACCTACCCTTTGCTCGCTTGATAGGGGTGCTTTTCCCCTTGCCCCTCCTCCTGTTCTGTTATAACATTTGGAATAACATGAGGAGGTGAAACCCATGCTGGATTTGAAGGTTAGGAAAGTTGGGAATTCGTTGGGAGTGGTCCTGCCGAAGGAAGTGTTGTCTCGGTTGAATTTGAGTGATGGCGATCGGGTGTTTCTGACCGAGGCACCAGATGGGAGTTATCGGATTACGCCATATGATCCTGAGTTTGAGTCGTATGCCAAAATCGCAAAAAAAGGGATGGCGAAATATCGCAATACCCTTCGTGCTCTAGCTAAGTAAGATCTTTTCATCCATGAGTGAAGTCAGGGAAACTTTGAGTGTTCTATGAAAGAGCCTGCTTGGGTTCCGTATGATTTTGTTCTCGCATTGCATGAGGACTTGTTGGCCGGATTCGGGGGCGCTACGGGTATTCGAGACGAAGGACTGTTGGAGTCTGCGCTGGGTCGCCCTCATCATCTGTTTGCCTATGAAAAGCCGGATTTGTTCATCCTGGCTGCTGCCTACATTTCAGGCCTTGTTCGTAATCATCCCTTCATCGATGGGAATAAGCGAACAGCTTTTATGGTTGGCTATTCCTTCTTAAGCAGAAATGGAAAAGAATTGAATGCTTCTGAACCAGAGGCGACGGCGATCATTGTGGATCTGGCGAGTCGAAAAATTACCGAAGAAGATCTCGTTGCTTGGCTTCGGCTTAATTGCGAGTGAAGGAAAATTTTGGTGCGCAGGAATCTTGAACTTTCGTTAAAGCGAATCCCTCATCTCTTCTAGGTTTTTGATGACCATGAGGTCGCCGTTGGTGGTGGCGACTTCTATGCCTTGCGTGCAGACTTCTCGGCACTTGTCGGGTTGGTTATTTTTTTTCAAAGACTGGGCCAGTGCAAAGATTGCTGCTGAGTATGTCGGTTTGACTTTGATACAGTTTTCTAATGCCGGGATGGCTTCTACCCAATTTTCGTCTCCCATGTAGGCTTTGCCTAGGCCAAACCAGAGGGTTTCGTCATTGGGGTCCATCTTTAGAACTTTTAGGAATTTTTCTATTTTTGGGTCTGGCATATCTGATTTTCTCCCAATCTTTTGAGTGCATATTGTCCTTCGCTAAACGAATCTAGCACCGACCTCCTCGCGTTGTCTAACCTCAGACCCTGTGCTACCATCCGATCCTTGTTTTTCCTCATTATCCTTGTCCATACG
>JAJDBO010000303.1 GCA_029261305.1 Nitrospirales bacterium | reverse complement strand
GGTGGCGAAAAAGCCAGCAGCATGACCTTGAAATCCGGCGATCACGTGTGGCTCTTTATCAATGTGACATCCCCTTTAAGTGGCATGGTGTTTAACCGCTTGCTCACGAGTGTGAAAAAGGCAGACGATGTGGTGCTTGATGTCTATTTTGTGGGAAGTAGTGCCACAAAGTCCGCGATTGAAACCTGGGCGAACACTCATCAAGTGCCACGCGCTTTAATTAATAGCCAAGTGACCCTGAACGTGGGGGCGTCTCGTTTTGATGCCTTACCCAATCACACCTTAGTGACGTTGCCGTATGTGGGGGTTTATCGGGGCGGGCATTTTCAAGCGGTGAGTTTGTCGTCGGTGTTGTCCTCATGAAACGGGTTATTGTCGCGTCGATTGGGTTATTTTTAGTTTTGAGTGGTCGTGCGTGCTTTGCATATCCCACCGTCACCTCAGTGGAAGTGCGTACGACGACTCAACCTGTTTTTAATAAGAGTACAAGAACATCTAAAAAGATTGCCTCAAAGCGACCCGTGTTAGCGGTGTCAACGGCACTGCCTGCACAAGCACGTTTGCAAGTGCAGCGGGAATTGCAACAAAAACTCGCAAAAATATCGCCGCAGACCCTAAAAGCCGTACAAGTAAACGTGATGCAAGGCTTCCACAATATCAGCGATTTTCAAATTGAGAACGCGGCAACGCTGCCGAGTCAGGTGTCTGTGTCGGCGTTTCCGATTCGATCACCGTTACTGACGCCGGGCAAGGTTGTAACGAGAGCCATCAAAGGCCCGCTGGTCCGACCGATTTTTTTGATCGGTTCCGGTGTCAGATCAATCAATTGGCTGTTACAAAATGCCAAACGGCTTGAGAATCTGAAAGCCAGAGGGTTTGTGGTGAACGTCAAAAACGCACAAGTGTTTAAACGACTGCAAGCCGTGGCGCCTCTTGTGCCACTCATGCCCATGCCAGGCGATGCGTTGGCGAAGCAATTGGGGCTGAAATACATTCCGGTGTTGATCAATAGCGATCAACTCTCACAATAACAAATGCGAAGAGGGTATTGATGGCAGAACGCCTTGAAAATTTATTGGGATCACCGATTGAGTGGTCTAGCGTGTTGGTGTGTGGCTTAGTCACACTGTGGTTGTGGATGCACCCTGATTTTTTGGGGTTGAGTCCTTTGTCGAGTACGGTGATGGTCACACTGCTCATTTTGGTGATGTTTTTTCGTTTTTGCCAAGGGCTTCGCCGGGTGCGTTACCAGCGCGGCCTCAAAGCGCCCCCGTTACTCGTGCGTGGTTCGGCTGAATTGCCCAAAAAAACAAACCACGTTTATTTAGGCCAAGGTTTTCGCTGGCTGCCAAAGCACGTGCAACGTTTGTGGCAATTAAAGCAACCCGGCAACGAGCACTTTTTAACGAACAAAAACACCAAAGCGGCTGCTGTGGGCGGTTTGCCCGCGATGCACGGCGTGGGCTTTTGCGAAGAACCCGTCTTCTTGCCCCATGCTGAGCGTGTGGGGCATACGATGATTTTAGGGACCACCCGTTGTGGTAAAACACGTCTTTTGGAACTCTTGGTCAGTCAAGACATTGCGCGCAATGATTCTGCCGTGGTCGTCATTGATCCTAAAGGTGATCCGGAACTCTTGCGCCGGATGTGTTACGAAGCCCAACGAGCTGGGCGCAGTGATGATGTCCTGATCTTTCATTTGGGCTATCCATCCGTTTCAGCCCGCTATAACCCGATTGGGCAATTTGCGCGAACCACGGAAGTGGCGAACCGCATTGCGAATCAATTGCCCAGTCAAGGGGAGTCGGCGACATTTCGCGAATTCGGCTGGCGCTTTGTGAACATTTTATCAAATGCCTTGGTGGCGCTCGGTAAACGACCCAACTACCAAGACATGGATCGCTATATCTTAAACATTGATCCGTTACTATTAGCTTACTGTGAGCAGTGGTTATTATCTGATATTCCCAACTGGCGTACCCAAGTCGAACAAAAGGCGAGAGGCATTGATGAAAAGACCTTGCCGTTTCATTTAAAAGCGCGATCGCGCTTTATGATTGCCTTGGTGCAATTTATCGATGATTTGAACGTGGAAGACGGCATTTATGAAGGCTTAAAAGCGATCTTTAATTACGATCAAACCTATTTCCAAAAGATTACCGCCTCACTGTCACCATTATTTTCAAAGTTGACCAGTGGGCGAGTGGCAGAACTCATTTCACCGGATTACAACGATACGAGTGATACGCGACCCCTCTTTGATTGGTTGCAAGTGATACGCGGCAAGAAGATTGTGTATGTAGGGCTTGATGCCTTATCAGACTCGACGGTGTCAACGGCGGTGGGCAACTCCATGTTCGCCGATTTGTGCTCGACCATCGGGCAGATTTACAAGTTTGGTGTGCAAGAGGGGATTGCGGATATTGATCCGGTCAAAACAGACGTACCGATCAATGTTTACAGTGATGAATTTAACGAATTAGCGGGCGATGAATTTATCCCGCTCGCTAACAAAGGTGGTGGCGCAGGCTTACAACTTACGGTGGCCACGCAAACCAGTGCCGATGTCGTGGCGCGACTGGGCAGTCCCGCCAAAGCCCAACAGATCTTTGGAAATTTTAATACCTTGTTATGTCTCAGAGTTATTGATGAACCGACGGCCAAACTCTTTACCGAGAAATTAGCCCAAAAGGTGCCGGTGCAAACGATTGTCTCAGCCTCATCGGTGAATGATTCCGTGAATCGCGATGGGGTGACGTTTTCCACCCATCAAG
>JAJDBO010000302.1 GCA_029261305.1 Nitrospirales bacterium | reverse complement strand
GAGCCAGGCCACGGTACGCGCATTGAATTTACAAGAACCTGTGAGGCGACCTATGTCAATTGACCCAACTCCATCCGTTCGGATTCTGCTCGTCGAAGATCACCAAATGGTTCGTATGGGCATTCGGATGATTCTTGAGGAGGAACCAACATTTGAAGTGATCGGAGAAGCGGCCACGGTGCAAGATGGAGTCAAGTACGCATTGGAATTAAAGCCCGATGTCATTCTGATGGATATACGGCTTTCAGATGGAAGCGGCATTGATGCTTGTCGAGACATTCTGTCTCAAGATCCCAATCAACGGGTGTTGTTTCTTACATCAACCGGTGATGAAGAAGGCATGATGTCTGCTGTGATGGCCGGTGCGCAGGGCTACCTTCTCAAAGATATTGCTCCTGACACTTTAATCCAAGCCATCGGTGCTGTTGCAGCGGGACATTCAATTTTGGATGCTTCCGTCAAGTGTCGAGTCAAGGACTGGATCAAATCTCAACGTGTTCCGGTGAATGAACCGTTAACTTCCTTGCTGACCGTGCAACAATACCGCGTTATGGAACTCGTGGCGGAAGGTCTCACCAATAAGGAGATTGCGGCACAGATGACGCTCAGCGAACGAACAATCCGCAATTACCTTTCCGCCATCTATGAAAAACTCAACATTACTCGTCGTGCCCAAGCTGCCACCTTTTTTGGGAAAACCGTATTGATGTAATTCGTGCCCCTTTCTTCTGCCTAAACCGCAGCCATCTGTATCCCCCTCCTCCAATTTAGATTCTGCTTGAAGAGGCAGAGTTCCTGAGGATCGTCAATAAAGTATTAACGAAAATGTTGTTGTGGTCGCCTGATTCGATCTCCTGAATGTATCTGGCTTCTGGGTATTTTGCCTCAACAGTCCGCTTCTCACCTCATTTCATTCCACGCTAGCTCTCTATTGAAATTCCCAATGCACGACAAAGCGAGAGAGAGTTTCCGGGAATCTACTCACAGAATGAGAGTAATTCCCTCACCTAACCTTCTGGGGAGATGCCTCTCCGTGTCTAAGGTTGCTTGTGGAGTGGAAGAAAAAAGAGGGTTTCAGTCCGACAAAGGACAGTTTCCTATGAAAGGCTGGGGAAAATTCCCTATATATAAAACCCCCCTCTCGGCATTAAGGTCAATTTTCTTGCCATCCTGTCCCTAGTACTCTCCCATCCCATAGCCGAAAACCAACTATCTGAGACATAACCAGATGTTTCACGATCATATAAGGCATGTACGGCAGAAAATAGAATAAGAGAGAGCAACACCGAATAAGGTGCTGTTAAAGAAAACATTGTTCGAGAAGAGGCAGGAATGGAGTTCAAAGACATACTTTGGTACAGCGTGCTAATCAGCATCACGGTGGCGTATATCATCTCGCTATGGGGCGTGCGAGCGGCCAAGCATCATGATGTCAAGCACCATTCCCGCTGGATGATCACGGCCTGCACTATTGTTGGGTTATGGCTAGTCGGGTATGTCACCAAACAAGTGCTCTTTGGAAGAGATCAGTTTGGCGGATCGGAGAGTCAATATTGGTCAATGTATGTTCCACTCCTTGTCGTGCATACCAGCTTGGCCATGGGGACCATTGGGTTAGCCATTGCCAATCTCTACATCGGGCTGACCCGGCTTCGACATGGTATTGGTGTGGGCGCGATGGTCGCTGGGGTCTCAAGACATCGTGTATTAGGAAAACTCATGGTCGGAACGTTTTCGGGAACACTACTGACGGCGTATGTGGTGTATCTGATGTTGTTTTATTGGTTTCCAAGTTAACCCACTTTGGGGAGGCCGGTCTCCAGTCATTGCTCTTCCGGATGAAGGAGCAGAAGGCATAGTTGGTAAGCAAATGTATATAACAATCATCATTGGATTTATGGTTGGGCTGCTCGTGGGGACCGGACTGTGCGCGTACTTGCTACGGGGGCGGGCTAGGGAAGGCCAACTTCAGAATTTGCAAGAGCAAATGAAGTCGGAAGCTCGGGCAGAAGCCTTGAAAGACATAGCCATGGCTGTCGATCCTGCATTGTCGCCCATTTCCACCTCACTCAATGAGGTGTCCGATTTAATTGAAGAATCAGTTATTGACCTCATCGTTCGTTTCCAAGGCATTGCAGATAGTGCCATGGCAGAGGCACAAACAACGGCTCAACGATTTGAAAGTACTGCAGGGGAAGCCGACCAGGAGCAGTCGAGTGCGGGGCTTCTCGAGGAAACGGATCAAGTGTTAGCGGAATTCGCGGAAAACGTTAAGGCGTCCTCTCAATTGGGAATGGAAGTCGCCATGGTCGTAGGAGACGTCGAGAATAGTACCAATGCGATTCCGCCTTTATTAGAGGAAATTGAATTCATCGCGGACCAGACCAGACTCTTGGCCTTAAACGCGGCTATTGAAGCGGCTCGTGCTGGAGAGTATGGGCGTGGATTCGCGGTTGTGGCCGAAGAGGTCGCCAAACTCGCCTCTCGTTCTCAAGTCGCTGCTACAAATATTAATAAGGTTGTGGCTGAAGTGAATGCGAGTACAAGCAAAGCCATAGAAACGCTTGCGGGATTTTCGAGCATCGATGCCTCAAAGATTATATCGACAAAGGAGCGAATCGGAGAAATCACCACGCTGATCAAAGAGCAAAATGATCGGCTTCAAGAAGGAGTAGTGCAAGCCACGACTTCAGCGAAACAACAGGCGAGTAATGTGACTGATATCGCCATGTCCATGCAGTTCCAGGACATTACGCGTCAACGATTGGAAAAAGTCATCAAGAAGATTTCAGACCTGCAAGCCCAAGTGTCGGAATGGGAGCAGGGTTCTCAGTGTGGTGCTGAAACTGACGAGGCCATGACGCAGGAACAGAGCCAAGAAGTCACAAATACAGAAGTCGTCGGAGCATAGAGGGTATTGAGGTTTTTTGCGGGAGGCCACCCTGGCCACACCAACGTACACGATGTCACAGACGGTCTATTGACGTTATTGACTGACCATTGGGAGATCACTCATGGGTGAATTTGATGCCGCGATTGCGGAGTTTCTCATTGAAAGCGATGAAAATTTAAGTCAAGTGGAGGCTGACCTGGTGGATTTAGAAGGGCATCCGGGGCAGGAAGACATCATTGCCAGCATTTTTCGAGCTATTCATACAGTCAAGGGGACTTGCTCATTTTTAGGATATACCAAACTCGAGAAGGTGGCTCATACAGGCGAGACCTTATTAAGCTTGGTTCGGGATGGTGAATTGCCATTGAGCCCAGACATTACCACGGCGTTGCTGTCGATGGTCGATGCCATTCGGCAAATGCTCACGAGCATTGAAAGCGCAGGGAATGATGGGGAGGAAGAATTTGCTCCTCTGATTGCGCGGCTCACGGAACTGCAAACCGGATCATCCCCAAGCCCAAGTCCTGCCGCCTCCACCGATCGAACCGTTTCTCCGGAAGAAATGCCCCAAAATGGGAACCTCGGTTCAGTCCTATCCGAAGAGCCCATTCCAGCCGAGGTCGAATCAGCACCTGTGATCGAGGTTATTTCTCAGGAAGAGGTCAATCCCGTTTCCACGTCAGAAGAAGAGAATCCGGTTGCGAGTATGGAAAGTGCCATGGCAAATGCCGCCCCTGCAGCCGATGGACCCAAAGGTCCGGGAGTGACCGACTCGACGATTCGCGTTGATGTGAAATTACTCGACAAGCTGATGAACATGGTGGGTGAACTCGTGTTGACGCGGAATCAAATTTTGCAATGGACATCGGGGAAGGAAGACCAAGGGCTTAGTGCCTCTTCCCAACGATTAAGCCTGATTACCTCAGAGCTCCAAGAAGGCATCATGAAAACTCGGATGCAACCCATTGGCAATATCTTCAGTAAATTTCCTCGAGTGGTGCGAGATCTGGCGCTGACCTGTGGCAAAGACGTTCGCATCGATATGGAAGGGCAGGATACCGAATTGGATAAAACGCTGATTGAAGCCATTAAAGATCCCTTGACGCATCTGGTCCGTAACTCAGTCGACCATGGGTTAGAGAAGCCGGACGTTCGACAAGCCAACGGCAAGCCTGCCGAAGGGCGGCTCTTGCTGCGCGCGTATCACGAGGGGGGGCAAGTCAATATTGAAATTACCGATGACGGCGCCGGAATTAATTCCCAGCGGGTGGTACAGAGCGCGATCAAGAAAGGCGCCATCACTGCTGAGCAAGTGTCCCGAATGAACGAGCGGGAACTGCAAAATTTAATTTTCTTGCCGGGATTGTCCACCGCAGAAAAAGTCACCAATGTTTCGGGCCGCGGTGTCGGTATGGATGTGGTGAAAACGAATATCGAAAAGATCGGGGGAACCGTTGACCTCAATACCAAAGTGGGGAAAGGCACCACGATAAAAGTTAAAGTTCCACTCACCCTAGCGATTATTCCCGCGTTAGTCGTGACTTCAGGGGGCGAGCGCTTTGCCATTCCTCAGGTGAGTCTTCTGGAATTAGTTCGCCTCGAAGGAGAGCAAATCAAAAAATCCATCGAGGATGTACATGGAGCCCCGGTGTGTCGGCTTCGTGGCAGTCTTTTGCCTATTGTCTATTTGAATAAGATTTTGCAACTTGACGGAACTGCTAAGGCTGCGATCCAGGCTGACCAAGCCGAGGAGATGAGCGAAGAAGCCGATGTGGTGAATATCGTGGTGCTCCAAGCAGATAATCAACGATTTGGTCTCGTGGTGGAAGATATTAACGACACAGAAGAAATCGTTGTCAAACCCCTGAGCAAACAACTGAAAGGCATTTCCGTGTTTGCCGGTGCCACGATTATGGGAGACGGGCAGGTGGCCCTCATCTTGGATGTCATGAATCTTGCCAACCAAGGAGGCTTGGCCGTAGGACAGAGCGATCATGGAGTGGGAGAACAAACTGATCAGGCCAAGGCCGCGGAAAGCCAACGTCAAACCGTCTTGTTGATTCAAGTCGGCGACAAGGGACAGTTAGCCGTACCCTTGGGCATGGTGGCGCGGTTAGAGGAGATCAAAACCACGGCCCTGGAATTCGCAGGAGATCAAGAAGCCATCCAATATCGCAACGAAATTCTTCCCGTGGTTCGGCTCTCCAAAGTACTCGGCATGCCGCCCTCGCTCAGCGTGGGGGAACAAGACATGCTGCAAGTCGTCGTCATTTCGAAGGAGAATCAGCGATTGGGTTTGGTCGTGGATCGGATCGTGGATATCGTGGAAGAAGAGTTGGCCGCACCGACTCGGTCATCACAGTCAGGGGTGTTCTGTTCGGCCGTGATTCACGAACGAATTACCGATGTGTTGGACGTCTCTTCCGTGTTTCAACATTCCCGTCTTTATCCCATGGTAGAGCAATCGCTTGAACAGGTGGAGGTCTAGAGCATGGCGGAACCGAAGCAGTACTGCACATTTATCGTCGATGATCTGTTTTTTGGCGTGGAGGTCTTGAGGGTTCAAGAAGTCATCAAATTTCAAAACATGACCACGATCCCATTGTCACCCAAGACCGTCGAAGGCCTGATTAATCTCCGAGGGCAAATTGTCACGGCCATCGACCTTCGCAGTCGATTGGAACTGGAAGACCGGGAGGAAGGGCAAGAACCGATGAACGTCGTGATTCAAACCGAGGAAGGCGCGGTGAGCCTGCTCGTTGATGAAATTGGAGATGTCCTAGAATTGACTGAGGACACATTAGAGCCGCCGCCACCCACGATACATGGTGTGGCTCGTGATCTGGTCACCGGGGTCCATAAACTTCAGGAGCAGCTGTTGCTGATCCTCGATACTGAAAAGGTGATCACCTTGGTTCAGGAAAAAGTCGGCGTCGAGGATTAATCGAGATGCACCAACTGAACCCCATTGATGGAAGGACCTGGCACCATGGCTCGTAGCAATCGAAAAGAGAGGAAAAGTGATTCAATGAATACACCACCAACTGCCACGCTTGAACGCCCTACATTATATGAGCAAATAGGCGGAGCCGCCGCGATCGAGGCCGCGGTCGAAGCGTTTTATGAACGGGTGCTGAGTGATTCACTCTTGCAACCGTTCTTTGTCGACGTCGACATGCCCATGCAAAAGACCAAACAGATCGAATTTCTCAGTCAAGCCTTAGGAGGCCAGGTTCAGTACCGCGGCCCCAGTATGAAGCAGGCCCATGCACATTTACCTATTGAAGAACGACATTTCAATCGGGTGGCCGAGCATTTGGTGCACACGTTACAGGCCCTTCAGGTGCCCCAAGACCTTATCGATCAAATCGTGACTCTGGTCGGCCCACTGGCCGCAGATATTGTTAATACCCCTACGGTCCCAGAAGGCCATATGGAAAATGAAAAAATTCATTATCAAAACGGGAGGAACAGTTCAATGGATAATGCAAGCAACCAAGGAGCGGCGGCTGTGATGGATGCCCCGACAACAAGCAACAATGCGTCAGAATTACAAGGCATCATGAGTGCCATTCACAAAGCACAGGCGGTTATCGAATTCAACCCAGACGGAACGGTGATTACAGCCAATGAAAATTTTCTCACGACCTTGGGATATACGTTGGACGAAATCCAAGGAAAACACCATAGAACCTTTTGTGATCCAACCTATGTCGCTAGTCCAGACTATACCGCCTTTTGGGCAAAGTTGAACAGAGGGGAATTCGACCAAGGAGTCTATTGCCGGCTTACCAAAGGTGGAAGGGAAATATGGATCCAGGCCTCATACAACCCGGTGTTCAATGAGAACGGACAAGTCACCAAAGTCGTGAAATTTGCCACGAATATTACGGAAGAGATGGTTCAGAAAAAGAAAACTGAAGCGGAAGCATCTCGCATCCAAAACATGATGGAAAACGCCCCGATCAATGTGATTTATGCGGATAAGGACTTTAATATCACGTTTATGAATCCTTCATCCCTTACGACCCTCAAGACCATCGAGCAGTATCTTCCCTGTAAGGTCGAGGATTTGCTGGGCCAGTCCATTGATATTTTCCATAAAAACCCCGCGCACCAACGGAAACTGTTAAGCGATCCCAAGAACCTGCCTCATCGCGCGCAGATTCAAGTTGGACCTGAAACCTTAGA
>JAJDBO010000301.1 GCA_029261305.1 Nitrospirales bacterium | reverse complement strand
CAAGTCCTTAATACTGTACAAAATAAGTATTCTTCAATGGTTCCTTATCGTCTGGGAACAAAGAACGATCCAGAACGAAGAGCCATCAAATTCTCGGCGAAACCTTATCGGCTCGATTCTCACCGGTTCCCGAATGTGGATTCCTCTTGTGTCGCTATTTCAAGTGGTGCACCAAAAGAACAAGATAAAAATTACCTGAGAACTGCCTTGCGCGAAACCCTGGACCATGGCGATGCATGCATGGAATTTTTGATTCAAGAAGGGACCAAGGACATGAGCGTAGAAAATTCTCAAATCGATTGGGAGGATGACGGTCCATCGAAATTCAAGCCTGTAGCGTTAATCAAAATTCCCAAACAGCACTTAGGTGAATGGAAAGAGAGTGCGTGTGAAGACAAATCTTTTAACCCGTGGCACGCATGGGAAGAACATCGTCCTTTGGGAGTGGTCAATCGGCTGCGAAAAGTCATTTATCCTATTGTCAGTAATTACAGGCATTGTATGAATTACTCGGATGACCCCGAGTGCAAAGCCAAACCCGGGGGGGAATGAAAAGGGAATCATATACATAGCTTGTTTCAATTCATATGAGGATATCTGTCTCAAACCCGAGAGATCAGATGCACGAGAGGAGTACTACATGATGAATATCTTGCGTATCCTGAAAACCATTGGAATGTGCCTTGCCTGCGCTATCTTTGTCGGTTGCACCTATGCCTCACAGGGGTTGGACCCTCATATAGATCGTGGCGCGCGCACTACCGAAACTGCCGATATATATGGTGACATCGCCAAGAAGATTGTCTACCCGGAGCAAAACTGGGCTCCGGAAGATAGTCTCTGGTTCTATAACACCTCACAGGGTTCTAATTTAATGGACTACAATATTTTTTTACACTTAGAACGAGACGATAGTACGGCCCAGTCCCTTAAGTTATTCCACAGCGATTCCAACATGGTTACGTATCGTTTTCTTCCCCAGCGAAATACTTCCGGCAATACAGATGGGCTACCCGTCGGTTGGGTAAAAGATTCCTATGAAGGGAAAGACTATATCGGTTTCACCTGCGCTGCCTGTCACACCACGCAAGTAAATTATAATAATGAAGACAAGGGCATTAGCGTCGGCATCCGCATTGATGGAGGGCCGTCAATGGCCGATATTCAGACTATGTTCCAAAAACTTCAAGAAGCCCTATGGAAAAGCTTGCCCGAAAATGACCAGGATAAATTTGACAGGTTAGCAATTAATGTCTTGGGGCCAGATGCCTCGGAGCCTGAAAAATTACAGTTTCGCGGTGAGTTGGACACACAACACAAGAAGATCGAGACCCTAAACAATAAGGACGATCCCAAAGTAGGACAGACGGACCCGAATTATGAGCGAAAAAATGGGCACTATGGGTATGGGCGCTTGGATGCCTTTGGTCGTATTTTCAACCGAATAGAATCCGTTCGCTCCCCTTCTAGTAAGGGTCAGTATCATCCCGCAAACGCTCCAGTCAGTTATCCGTTTCTGTGGGATACCCCCCATCACGACTTTGTCCAATGGAATGGGATCGCCGGTAATACTGGAGAAGGAGGTCTGGGTCCCTTGGGTCGCAACGCCAGTGAGGTCATTGGAGTTTTTGCTACCGTTCATGCCGGGACCCAAGAACCTTGGCTTATTTCAAAACTTCTAGGATTTGGCAACTATTCCTCCTCCCTTCGAAAATGGAATCAAGTGGGTTTAGAACGGAAGATTAAACATTTGTGGTCACCCTCTTGGGAGCAGTTATCCGAAAAGGGAGTGTTGCCGGAACTTAATGAGGACCTAGTGAAACGTGGGAAGCAGGTCTTCATCAAATACAAATGTGAATCATGTCATGAATCCATAATTCGCAAAGATAGTGGAAGAAGGGTGATCTCCCAATTTTCGAGTGTAGAAATGATTGGGACAGACAAAGGAATGGCACAAAACGCCATTAATTATTGTAGCCGAAACGAATTCCCTCCTGTCCCGAAGGGCGAGTGGTGTTCGGATGATCGATGGGAGATTCAGGAGGGAAAAAAGGGGGCAGACGCCATTACCCACCTGACCGGGGAAGTTCTCGCCAACGGGGCTTTATGGGACGTCCCGCTCTTAATTGTATCATGGGCTAGTAACCCTTGGAGATCCTTGATTCCATTTATGACTACTGAAGCGGATAAGCATGTTGACTTTGAGGTGGTCAATGAGAACACCCTTAATGTCTATAAAGGCCGACCACTGAATGGGATGTGGGCGACGGCACCCTATCTCCATAACGGCTCGGTTCCCAGCCTATATGAACTCTTTCTCCCCAGCTCTTGTAAAAACAAAGAAGGTAGTCAGTTAGAGGAGGGAATAACCTGCCGATCAAAGACTTTCACGGTAGGAAGCCGCGAACTAGATATCGTTAATGTCGGTTTTAAGCAGCTAGATAATCTGAAAAAAACATACCCCAAATTGGAGTTTGATACCTCATTACTTGGTAATTCCAATGAAGGCCACGAGTACGCAGCAGGAGTGACGCCGATCATAAAGACAGACGAAAACGGAAAAGCGATTCCCAGGCCCGCTGCCAAGCCGGGCTCAAATCCCATGGACAAGTTTGAGATCGAGTATCTAGAGCCAATCAATCATGACGAACGAATGGCGTTAATCGAATATTTGAAAAGTCTATAAACCTACTGGTCCCTGAAGTTTGTTAACACAGCAGGAAAAACCAGTATGAGGATATTCCGGTGAAAAATTAAATGTGCCATTACCAGGCCGAGGCCTAATTTTAAAACTTTGCCTGTGAAGGCCATCATACCTTGGGAATGGTCAATCTGCGGCGTAAGGTGATGTATCGTATGTTGGGTAATTATAGACATTGTTGGAATTACCCGAATGCCCTCGAATGCAAAGCCGCACCCAAAAGGGAATAATATCTGAAACCTACACCTAGCTTGTGTCAATTCATTTGAGAAAATCCATCTCAATCCTATGAGGTCAGATCCACGAGAGGAGGACAACAGTATGAATATCATGCGTATCCTGAAAAACATTGGAATTTGCCTCCAATTTTGTACGATCGTAGGTTGTGCATATTTAACTCAGGGTTGTCCGGAGGAAGATCGTGGAGCACTCACAAATGCTAATGATTACTTCGGGGATAAGACCAACAGCATTGTCTATCCTGAGCAAAATTGGGATGCCTCAGATAGCCTGTGGTTCTACAACACAAGCCAGGGATCAAACCTCATTGACTACGAGATCTTTTTAAATCTCGAGTTACCCAAGAGTGACGTGTTATTTCGGAGTAACGAAAACATGGGAAAGTATCGGTATTTACTCCAGAACCCCACGCGGGACAATGAGGAGGGATTACCGGTGGGCTGGGTTGAGGATTCGTACAACGGGAATGACTATGTCGGCTTTACCTGCGCTGCCTGCCATACGACACAAGTGAATCATAATGGCGTGGGCATTCGCATTGATGGCGGTCCAGCCATGACTGATGTATGGACGATGTTTGTTGATCTTGAACAATCGCTGAAAGCAAGCTTGTCGGATGAAAAATTTTCCAATTTGGCCGACAGAATTCTGATAGGCGATTCGTCAGATAGAGAAAAAAGAGAGGTTCTTTATAAACGATTGGATCGCGATTATGAGAAAATCCGTGCCTATAACCAGGAAGACCAACCCCCCACGATAAAACAAAATGGGGTTGAAGTACCTTCAGTGCACTATGGGTATGCGCGTTTAGATGCCTTTGGACGGATATTTAACCGCGCAGCCTCCCACCTGGATTCTTCGCATACTGGGAGACCTGCGAACGCTCCTGTCAGCTACCCCTTCCTTTGGGATACCCCGCAACACGATTTTGTCCAGTGGAATGGGATCGCTGACAACGGGTCGGCCGCTGGGGTAGGACCGTTGGGTCGGAACACAGGGGAAGTCGTTGGCGTATTTGCATCCGTGAAGGTCGAAAAAGAAAAGCCTTCCTTCTTTTCGAAACTTCTTTTTGGGGATAAACCGACCTATAGCTATCCCTCTTCGGTAAGAACGTTGAATCAAGTCCGTTTAGAGGAACATATTCAAAATTTATGGTCACCAGTATGGGAGCAGTTAGCACAAGATGGTTTCTTACCGGAAATCGACCAGAAGTTAGCAGAACGCGGAAGGAAGGTCTTTGACTTTTACAAATGTGAGGCTTGCCACTCCCCCATTGACCGTGACGATGAAGACAGGCTAGTCGTTGCCCAATTCACCAGGGTCGACCTGATTGAAACAGACCCTATCATGGCTTCTAATGCGCTAACCTATTGCACGCAAAACGATACCCTTCAGAACCTCAGCTTTGATATGTGCCCGGGGGAACTGGGAAACGCACAAGGCGTGACTGGCAAGTCAGCCATGACTGGAATCACAGCGGGGGTCTTGGCAGAAGGGATCATCAAGAAGATCGGACCGTTTCTCGATACAATGTACGGGAATCCTTGGAGAAATAAAGAGACAGAACGGCATGTTGACTTTGAAGTGGCCAACAAAGGATATCTCTATGCCTATAAAGGCCGGCCGCTGAATGGGATCTGGGCCACCGCGCCCTTCCTTCATAACGGTTCGGTGCCCAATCTCTATGAACTCTTTCTGCCAAGTTCCTGCGAGGGTGATAAAATCCCGGGAAAGACCTGTCGGTCCAAGACTTTCACCGTAGGCAATCGTGAGTTGGACACAAAAAATGTTGGGTTTACACAAGAAGGTGATTCGAATAAACGGGATCCTGGATTATTTGTGTTTGATACATCTCTACCAGGTAACTTCAACAAAGGCCATGAATACGCAGTGGGAGTGACACCTATTGTTAGGAGAGATGTGGACGGAAGTGCAGTACGAAAAAACGGTCAGTTCGATCTAGAATACCTAACACCAGCCATCGAACATGGTGACCGCATGGCGTTGGTCGAATATTTGAAAACCCTCTAACCATATCTCTCCTTCGCCAGCAAACAAAAAGGCCTTGTCGTTTAAAACGACAAGGCCTTTTAATTTTGAACCATTTCTTTTTTGGTTGCGGGGCTCGATTTTGTCAATATTTTACTCCCTCAATAAAAATTCCTTTAATTTCTAAAATAAAGAAAATTCTTTTAACAATCAATACTTTTTCCATTCCTAAACTCCACTCCTTTCCAAAATCAATCAAGGTAAATCCCTAGGTACTCAAGCGAGTTTCAAAGAGGAGAGTTATCGTACGAATGTCTTTTGGATATATAGCATAGCATCGTGAATCGCCCATATGATCAGTTCACTGAATGTGAGAAATTTTCATTGTAGGATAATCCTTCTAATTTCTTTAATCACTTAACCCCTTTGAACCTTTTTCTTGCCTTGTCGACTCATTTATTAATGAGCATTGTTTTCTGGGGAGCACGTCAAAGTACAAAAAAACACTACAAAATAGTGTTTAGTATTTATCTACGCTTAGGGTAAAGTAAAAAATCCCATTACCAACTAATTGACACACCATGAAGTATAGATAAAAGGGAAAGCTTTCAATGAAAGTTATTTCCATTCAAGCAGATTACCCTCGTTTTATTATGACGTTTCAGCTGCATTTTTCTTGTATGGGGGTTTTCAATTTTTTTGCGCTCCTTGCCCTTATTTCGTATGGTTTTCCTTTATTGAATGCATTGGCACTCCCTCCTCCCACCGACCCAAAAGGACGGTTTGGCCAACCTCCGCCTATTGCCGAAGAAACCGTTCCTGAGCGACTACCCCAAGCTCCACCCGCCCTTCTTCCTCCAATCCCTGACCGTGAAGTTCCTACTAAAAAGCAGCCTGTCTTTCGTGTCTTTGTCAGTAAAATCAATGTCATTGGAAGCACCGTATTTACCCAGGAAGAACTGGCTGAGGTCATAACCCCCTTCGTTGAAAAAGAAATTACCACGGAAGAATTAGAAGAGGTCCGCCGGGGATTGACCATACTTTACAAAAATCAAGGCTATGTAAATTCCGGTGCAATTGTGCCAGACCAAACCGTAACCGATGGAATTATCACAATCCAAATAATCGAAGGACAATTGCAGGACATTGAAATTGAAGGAACTAAACAGTTTTATTCATTCTACCTTCGAGACCGATTATTTCTTAGCGCCGGGCCTCCCCTCAATATCAATCCCTTGCAAGAGCGATTGCAATTACTGTTACAAGATTCTCGCTTTGATCGGATAAATGCCGAACTCAAGGCTGGCTTGAGGCCAGGACAGAGTATCTTGCATCTCCGTGTTCAGGAAGCAAATCCATATAAGGCTTGGATAGAAATAAACAATTTCCAATCTCCCACGGTCGGCGCTGAACGGGGGTTAGCTACCGTTGCCCATCAAAATCCCCTAGGAATTGGAGATTCGTTTCGCTTTACCTACGGTCAATCAAAAGGGGTTGGGCCCCTTATTGATTTCTCATATTCAATCCCTCTCCTTCCTCACGACACCCTTCTCATCTTGCAATTCCGAAAAAATAGTTTTGAAGTTATCGAAGCTCCATTTGATGCATTACAAATTGAAAGTGAATCGGATATTTATACCATCACGCTACGTCACCCCGTCTTCCGGACACCCAATCAAGAGTTTGCCTTGGCAATCACAGGAGAATACCTGCAAAACAGAGGAACGCTTTTGGGTATTCCCTTTTCCTTCACCCCCGGTTCAACAGCCAATGGGGTGACGACGATTGCCGCGATTCGACTGGCGCAAGAATGGACTTACCGCCAACCTAACCAAGTCTTTTCCGCCAGATCCCGAATGAGTTTTGGCATTGATGTCTTGCATGCGACAAATAATAATTTTCCTAATACTCCAGACACACAATTCTTTTCCTGGATTGGTCAGGTCCAAGGAGCGCGGCGTTTTCCCACCTTAATCAACGCCCAAATAATTGGAAGGGTGGACTTGCAACTGTCGGATGATCCGTTGTTTCCGCTTGAACAATATGCATTGGGAGGAAGA
>JAJDBO010000031.1 GCA_029261305.1 Nitrospirales bacterium | reverse complement strand
CGGGCGAGAGATTTAGTGCAACATATCCTGGTGTTTAGTCGTCAAGAAGAGCTTAGTAAAAAACCAATAAATTTGAATTTCCTTATCCCAGATGTCCTAAAAATGGTTCGATCGACGCTGCCTTCTACCATTGAGATTCATCAAAAATTTACCAAAGACGTCGCATCAATTCTGGGTGACCCAACACAACTTCATCAAATTGTCTTAAATCTGTGCTCCAATGCAGAATATGCCATGCGAGAAGAGGGGGGTACTCTCGAGATAGGGATAGAAAATCTCACATTTGAAAAGCCTCAAATTTTTAACCATTCCACATTAACCACAGGAGACTATGTTCGTCTTTGGGTTCGAGACACAGGACAGGGAATCCCCCCGAATGTGATGGGTCGTATTTTTGATCCCTTCTTTACCACCAAAGGAGTTGGTAAAGGGACTGGGATGGGATTATCCGTGGTTCATGGAATTGTCACCGCTCATCATGGAGCGATATCGGTCCACAGCCCCTTGGGACAGGGCACGACCTTCGATATTTACCTCCCTTCAGTAGAAGGGAAGATTCCTGAACCGCTCACTCAGGTAGAAGCTCCCCACGTTGCCCTAAAGAAAAAAGCACGAGTTTTATTTATCGACGATGAAATGTCGCTTGCTTGTTTTGGAAAAGAAGCGTTAGAGGCATTAGGGTGCGAGGTGGATATCTACACAAATGGATTTGAGGCTTTGGACCGCTTTCGAAAAGATCCGACTCTTTACGATGTGGTCATATCGGACCAAACCATGCCTGGAATAACAGGAGAAAAACTGGCGAAAGAATTACTCCTCCTAAGAAACAATCTTCCCATTATTCTTTGCACGGGCTTTAGCCACGCCCTCACAACTGAAAAAGCAGAACAAATAGGGATAAAAGGTTTTCTCAAGAAGCCCGTCCTCATCGAAGATCTGATCCAGACCCTGAATAAGGCTCTCTGATGTTCTGCACCTCGCCCCTTATTGTTTCCTCGCATGCGACAAAGCAGTATTTTACCCTCAAGCCTCTGTTGCAACAGCAAGTTGAAAAATCGGCAAAGAGATCAATTATTTTGGTGACGCATTTACAGAAATAGGGAGTTCCCCCACTACGGGTTCTGGAGATGCCTGCTTATAATGCTGCAAGGCTTCTGGCATCCAGGATTCTAATTGGGCAATACGGGTTCCATGCCCGGGATGGGTGGAAAGAAATTCCGGAGGTTGGTCACCTCCACGTTGCTCCATGCGTTCCCAAACCCGAATCGCTTCCCGAGGGTCATATCCGGCCTGCGCCGCAAGCAATACACCAATATAATCGGCTTCGGATTCATGCTCTCGGCTGAACGGTAAAATAACTCCCACTTGAGCCCCCAACCCAAGAGCTTGCATGACAGCCTGTCTCGTTCCTGTACCGGCTCCCCCACCGGCCAAAGCAATGTCTGCTCCAGTCAACACAATTTGCGCCATAAGTCCCTGGCTCATTCGCTCAGCACCATGGCGTGCCAGGGCATGAACAACTTCATGGCCCATAATCGCAGCCAGTCCCGCTTCGTTTTTGGCCATGGGGAAGATTCCTGTATAGACGGCGATCTTTCCACCCGGCAGCGCGAAGGCATTCTTGGTTTTATCATCCTTGATAACAGTCACTTCCCAGTCAAACTGCTTGGCGGACTCAGCATATTTTGATCGTTTGGCTGCTTCAATGATCCTGGCCGCCACCCGTTTCACCGGTTCAACTTCTTTGGGATTTTGTGAAACTTGAATCTTTGGATCATTAAGGACTTGGTCATACGCTTGTGCCCCAAGCTGACTTTCATAATCTTCCGATAAGAGGAGGAGCTGCGAGCGTTCCGTATACGGATTCGTGGCACAACTTAATAGTATCAGCCACAACAGAGCTGCACCCAATAGTTGGATAATGGTTTGTCTGCAGCTTTTCGTGCCGACCATCGGAATTCGGGTATTTCCTAACGACGAAGCCACGGAAACATATCGATGCTTACGATATACATGCATGTTCGTTAAAAAAACCTTTACATTAGACTTCCATCCATTCCGCTCAAAACTTGGCTTGGGAAAATAACAACTACATAGAATGTAAGTCTGGAAAGCAGAAAAGAAAACTGGGGAATTCCCTAGGTTGGCGATAAAAAGATGAATAGCCTTTGAGGGTTTTGGTCAGCTCAATCCATATAAATTTTCCGCGTGGCATTCGCGAATTATTACATTCCATTGATAAAAAAACTGAATCCAAGGCCATCTTTTCCAATGAGGACAAACCAGCAATGGAAACCCGAGAAGGCAAAAAAAATTTACAAGTCTAGGATTTTCTTTCTCCAAACCTAGGGATAATCCCAGTTCCCCGTCTCTCCTCACCCACGTAGGGTACTCCTTATAAAAAAATGAAACATTGGGATTTTTTTAACAAGGAGGTATTATGAAAAACCCATTTCTTAAATTAGGGGCATCTGCAATTCTTTTCTTTTTCCTTTTCTGTGTAAGTAGTGAAACCATGGCCAAGGGGTTTTTAAAAACCCAAGGTAATTTGAACAAGCGTTTACGCGGGGAATATGCCTTAACCCTTACAAGTCTCTGCGCGGCTGATTCGGAGGGGTTTGGCGAAAACCTCGAACGCTTAAGTATAGGAGGGACTAACCCGGTTTTCGCGGTCCAAGGTAAGTTGTGGTACAACGGGAATGGAAGCGGAAGGTTTGAGGGTCAACAATTATTTATGGGGCCGACCATTTTAAATCCCAATACCTTCCCGATAAGGCAAGAGGGAATGAATTGCGATTTTACCTACGAGGTGAACCCCGATGGAAGCTTTACGCAGGAAATGGGTAGTTGCCAAAGCCCGATCTTAGCCGGGCCAAATTCGGGAACAATTATCACTCAAAACGGTATAATTATAAAAGGCCAAATTGGTCCATGGAAACAAACACTTATTTTTCAGGATACCAGCCCAAATATTGAAATTGTTGATCGCTCAGCGATCCCTCTTCCAACCGTAAATCGGATTTGTGGTCGAAGTGGGACCGCCGTCAGAGTGCCCCATAGGTTTTCTAACAATCGCTAATTGGAAAACTGGCATACAGGTCTTCTATGAGGAGTGACCTGAGTTTTGAATTTTTGAGGTGTTTGTCAAAATTGAATCGTCTGGTTACCCAGTTAGTGTGGCAAGCCAGACGATTCTATTGTTGGGCTTCTTCCAGAACTCGAAAAATTAAAATCGTTGGATTTTTAGAAACGTGGCCATTAGGCTGAGAGCGTAGATCATTTTTTCATAACCTTCCGGGACTTGGAGCCTTCTGCATAAGAATTGGTTACTCCGCTCAAAGTTATTTTCCATCTGGTACTGTTCACGAGTACTTTCTTCGCCTGCCCGACCCCGCCTGTGTCGGCCTTGACCATTATCCGCGAGTACATTCCCCCCGGTAAAACATTCCAATTTGATGGCCTGCAAATTACGGCAGGGCATCCCCCAACCAACACGGTCGGAGAAGGCAACCTTGTCGAGGTCTTCAATGCAGCAGCAGATTCCTGGGAGAGTAAGATCAAGGATGATCATACCGTAACCATCCAATTTGGATGGTCCCCCATTCCCATTGGTGGTGGGGTTCACAACGTTCGATTTCAGAGTGGCTTTCCCAACCGAGTCACGGAAGCCATTGTGTACTTCGACAATGATGGATCCACCACGTGGTTCCTTGATGAAACCCCTCGAGAACATTCCGAATACCCGACGATCGTTGAATGTTATGCGGCCGTGGGAAAGGGGGGTATCAATTCAGGGCGTGTTCTCTCAAACGGAATTCAATTAGTCCCTTCGCTTGATCTCTTGACGATCGCGAAACACGAAATCGGTCATACTCTTGGACTCAGCACGTGGAATTACCAGTGGGTTTTGAAGAACGCCGATCAGGAAATTCGTATCAACGCACCACGGCCTTTGGCGGGCTCCGTGATTCCGATAGATAGTGGAGGGCACCTTCGCCTACACGGGGCCTTGATGGACCAGTCTCTGTTACCTGGTCAACGAAAACTCATTTCCGTGGTGGATGTGCTCGCCATTGCCGAAATGGGGGAGTTCAGCGATCTGAACCTGAATATCGAAGAGTCGGGGAGCGCTAACGCTTTGGCGGATAAAGGAGTAAATAACCCTCCCTGCACTCCACACCTCTAGGCTAGTGCTGTCTTGGCCAGTTGGATGCCCCGAACCTTCGAATGGGTTTTCGCATTTCCCTTGCAAGTGTAGAGTCAAAGGACGATGACAGAATTGATTTTGGATCTGTTCGGTGATGTTAAGCGGTATTCCTTTCGTATTAGAATGGGCCTGTTGAATAATTCAGGTTCGGAACCCGTAGAAGCTGTCAGAGCAGACGACCCGCAGCAGTGGGAGGGAATGTACAAAAAAGTTCGTCCAGCAAGGCCGCAGCCCTTTTGACGCGCGGAGCGTACTCTCAGTACGTGAGCACGGCAAAATGGCGAGAACGCCGCTGGCGGCTTTTTTCAACATTCCCTCAAGAGAAGTTCTAAAGGGGCCGGATCTTGGCCGGACGGGGGAGCGGAAGGACTCACGGCACTTCTTAATGAAAAGCAATGGAGGGTAAAACGTGTTCGGGAAAGCGGTGACTCTGTTTCGCATTTTGGGGTTTAAGGTCCAGGTCGACGGCAGTTGGCTCTTTTTGGCCGTGCTTCTGACCTGGTACTTGGGGGCCGGGTATTTCCCGTTTCATTACAAAGACCTCCCTTCTCGGTTCTATTGGTTGATGGGTATGGCCGGTGCCCTAGGCCTCTTTGCCTCTATCATTTTCCATGAGTTGTGCCATTCGGTGGTAGCTCGAAAATATGGCATTCCCATCAAAGGCATCACGCTCTTCATCTTTGGGGGGGTGGCCCACATGGAAGAGGAACCGGCCAGTCCTAAGGCAGAGTTCCTGATGGCCATCGCGGGTCCCATTTCCAGCTACTTCCTGGGAGGACTCTTTTATGGGCTATGGCGAGTGGGAGAAGCGTTTGGTATGCCAGTGACTATCTCAGGGGTTGTGGGGTATTTGGCGGTGATCAATGGTGTTCTGGCCACCTTTAACCTGATTCCGGCCTTTCCTTTAGATGGCGGCCGGGCGTTTCGCGCCACGTTGTGGGCGTGGAAGGGCAATATACGCTGGGCCACGCGGATCGCGTCCCGATTTGGGTCAGGGTTTGGCATAGCTTTGATCGTATTGGGATTCCTCAATGTGTTTGGGGGCTATGTCGTTACGGGAATGTGGTGGATCTTGATCGGCTTCTTTTTGAAAACCGCAGCCAGCGTCTCCTATGTGCAACTCCTTCATCGCCGAATGTTGGAAGGAGAACCTATCCGCAGGTTCATGACCGCCGACCCGGTCACCGTTCCGCCAAATATATCGGTGGAGGAGTTGGTCGAGGAATACATCTATCGCTATTTCCACGATATGTTCCCTGTGACTCAAGACTCACGTGTGCTCGGGTGCGTTACCTCCCGGCAAATTCGCGATCTCCCACGCGAAGAGTGGGCTCATCGCCATGTGGAAGATTTACTCATACCCTGCTCAGAGCAAAATACGATTCAAGCAGATACCGATGCGATGAAAGCCCTCGTCATGATGAACCGAACCGGTCAGAGTCGTTTATTGGTTATGGAAGGCGAACGCTTGGTGGGTGTAGTTGCCCTAAAAGATCTTTTGAAATTTCTTACGCTTAAAATGGATTTAGAGGCGCCACTGTAGTCCGGCAAAATGGATTCGCGCATGAGCTATAGGCTTCCATCCCCGTAGGTGGAAGCTACTTCGGCGGGGTAGCCTAAAGCTGTGGGGTTCCGCACTAATATGCGGACCCTGTATACAGGGAAAGCGATACTGCTTCATTAAACGGAAACAACGCCATTGTCACTGACGGAAAGCTATAACCAACTGGTTCTGAAACGGCCCGGAATCATATTCCTGGCCATTGCCCTGGCGGTCATCTTTTTCGGCTATCACGCACAGGATTTCAGACTTGATGCCTCTGCCGATGCCCTAGTGCTGGAAGATGATAAGGCACTGCACTATTATCGTTCGATTCGGGCACGGTATGGTTCGGATGATTACCTGATTGTCACCTACACGCCCACTCATGATCTGTTCAGCGATGCGGTCCTGGCGGACTTGGGGTCGCTTCGTGACGAGCTCCTGGCCATAGAGCGTGTGAAGTCCGTCACCAGCCTGCTCGATGTCCCGCTGATCCAGAGCCCGCCAGTCACTCTTACCGAGTTGAGTGAAAAGGTGCCCACTCTCGAAAGTCCCCAAACGGACAGGGCCTCGGCACGTCAGGAGTTTCTCACCAGCCCCATGTATCGCAACCTCATCATCAGTCCGGATGGAACAACCACGGCCCTGCAGGTCAACTTACGCCGTGATGAGACGTGGCATCGCTTTTTGGAACAACGAAACCATCTGCGAGAACAACGCCTGCACCGCGAGCTCTCTCCGCCGGAGAGCCAGGAGCTGGCCTCCGTCTCCCAGCAGTTCGATGTGTACAGCATGAGGAAACAGGAACAGCAGAGCAGAGATATTGCCGAAGTGCGGAGCATCATGGATAAGCATCGAGGAAAAGCCAAGTTGCATCTGGGTGGTGTCCCGATGATTGCATCCGACTCGATCGATTTTATTCGACGTGACCTGATGACCTTCGGCATTGGTGTGCTGTGCTTTTTGATCGTGATCTTGACCGTGGCGTTTCGCAAGCCCCGCTGGGTCATTCTGCCCCTGCTGACATGTTTCGCCACCGGCGTGATCATCATCGGTTTTCTTGGCCTGGTGGACTGGCCGGTGACGGTCGTCTCGTCCAATTTCATCTCGCTGCTGCTGATCATGACGCTGTCGCTCACCGTCCATCTGATTGT
>JAJDBO010000004.1 GCA_029261305.1 Nitrospirales bacterium | reverse complement strand
GCTTTTGCGCACATAGTCTCCCTTTTTGACCTCAAACGATGACAAATGCGCATACAAGGATTGGAGCCCATATCCGTGGTCAATCACGATGGTGTTTCCATAAATGCCAAAGTATTCGGCGAGGACGACTTGCCCATGATTCGCCGCTTCGACGGGATACTGCTTGGTCACGGCTAAGTCAAACCCAAGATGATACTGTCTATCAACCACTTTGCCGTGGTACACATATTTGCGATGGTCCGCATATGCCGCCTCGACCTGTGAATTGGACAACTGTACGAATCCACCGTCCCACATAAACTCGGGCTTGCTGCTTGCTGCCAACTCTTTGAGCTGTTTGGTGTTGGTGTCACGCAAGTCGTGATTAACGGCCAGAAAATTTTTAAGCGGATCACCCTGGTCCTCGACTCCAGGTGTTTGCGCAATAATGGGCCGCACCGTTCGTTCAATAAAACGGTCCGTGATTTTAATGTTTCGCGTGCGCCACCGTTTGGGAAGGATTTTGATGCCAATTGGTTGGACCGCATGATTGCCGAGTCCGTCATCGGCGACCAGTTCCACTGGGGTTTTGGCCGACCGGTTGTGGGGAAACGCGATAAAAGAAAAATAGGTGAACTCTTCGTCAGGGGTCGGGTAGCCAGGGAACACGGTGTCACCAATTTTGACTCCAAAATTCTTTGCGTCATCCGATGTTCTATAGAAAACGACGCCTGCTCCACCTTGGGTGACGGGCAAGGGCGTGGATAACAATTCCAATTTTGGTGGGGTGAACTTCACGATGAAGTCCTGATTCACTCTGGCCCAGTTGCCTTCGAAAAATCCGCGCCAGGAATAGTCTCTGGCGGAAACAATGAGCGTCGCAGGTCCCTTGCGTTTGGGAATGGCCTCGTCTCCAAAGGGGATGATATTGAGTTCAAAGGTATGTTGTGTGCCTCCATCCAGAGAGAGTGCACCGTGAGAGGGAAATCGCTCTTCGGCGAGGATATAATGTTCAAGGTTCTGAACTAGCCTAATGGAAATCTCTTGAAGCCCCGTTCCTTGGTCTTCTATATGGATTGACAATGGTGTCGTGGGTCCAACCAGAGTCAGTGGCTGAGCGAGGGTAATGCTTGGCGGAGTGTTGTCACCCCAGCGTATTGACCCAACAAGGGCGACGTAGGCGGCAACAATCGCGAGGGCGAGCACGTAGAAAATTATTTTTTTATTCACGGATATGGGGAATAACAAGATATTTTAATTCCGTCAACCGGAAATTAGGAGGGACATTATTTGGACGTGGGAGGAACCCTGCATGTTGGAAGCCCCTTAGGTAGCTTTTACATTTCCTTGGTTGGGTCGTGAGCAGGGGTAAGCTTTTTTCTGAACTAATTTCCTTCTTGACTTAATCTAAATTTCGGGGAGAATGGGTTTCATCTATTGAAACAGACCTAAGAATAAGGAATGACGCTGATTACACTGTCACTTCCCTAATTTTTCAGGATTCTGTACTGTGTTGTCAGGACAATCTCAATTATCCTAAGGAGTTCACGTGGGTTTTGCAGGTGACATACTAGGCTGGTTCTCGAGTGATTTGGCGATTGATCTGGGGACGGCGACCACGCTGGTCTATAGCAAGGGGAAAGGGATTATCCTGAGTGAACCCTCAGTCGTGGCCATTGAAAAACAATCGAATTCTGTTTTGGCCGTTGGGGTCGAAGCCAAGCGTATGGTTGGCCGTACTCCGGGAAATATCATTGCGATTCGCCCAATTAAGGAAGGGGTGATTGCAGATTTTGCCATGACCGAAAAGATGCTGAAGTATTTCATTACCAAAGCCCATAATCGCAATTCCTTTGTCCGACCACGATGTATTATTGGTGTGCCTTCACGGATTACTGAAGTCGAACAGCGAGCAGTTCGTGAATCTGCGACCCATGCAGGAGCCCGTGAAGTCTATTTAATTGAAGAACCTGTGGCCGCCGCTATTGGTGCAGGGCTGCCGATTACGGAACCGTCTGGGAATATGGTGGTGGATATCGGAGGGGGAACCACTGATATCGCCGTTATTTCATTGGGCGGTATTGTGTGTAGCGAATCTGTTAAAGTCGCTGGCGATCAAATGGATGACGCGATCATGAGTTATATCAAGCGTCGCTATAATTTGCTCATTGGTGATCATATGGCCGAGAAAGTCAAAATAGAAGTGGGCTCCGCCTATCCGCTCGAAGAACGAAAAACCATGATGGTGAAAGGCCGGGACATGATTTCTGGGATCCCTCGTACTGTGGTTGTGAATGATGCAGAAATTCGCGAAGCGCTGGAGGAACCGATTCATGCAATTATCAACGCCCTGCGAACATCGTTGGAAAATACCCCACCTGAACTCGCAGGTGATATTATTGATCGTGGTGTCGTGATAACTGGTGGCGGTTCCATGCTGCCTGGTCTGGCTACGAGGTTTCAAGAAGAAACGAATCTGCCAATTATCACGGTTGATGATCCGCTGACTTCGGTGGTCCTCGGTGTGGGCAAAGTATTGGATGAAATCGAATTGTTCAAAAAAGTCTCTCTGCTCTCCTCCGAACGGGATAATGGATATCGATGATCGATCCCCTCATGTATCGAATTCCAGCCTACTTGGTTTGCGATGAATCCGTAATTCGATAAATCCCTCCACCGTGATCAACCACATAGAGTTCTCTGTCTTCATCTTCTCCAAAGGAAGATATTCTCAATCTAGACGAAAAAAGGACGGTGACTTGATTGTTCACCAGTCCCATGATTTCTCCACTACAGTAATCTCCAAAAATATAAGTACCCTGTAAGTGAGGCACGTGTCGGCCTCGATAGACATAGCCCCCTGTGATGGAGCATCTTCCAGACTCATGGGCATATTCGGCGATTGGCAGTGACAGCCCGTTTGTCTGGCAGCCGTTCGATGGTTTGAAGCAGTGTAGACCTTCCATGATTCGCCACCCGTAATTCTTTCCGATTTTTACCTGGTTAATTTCTTCCCATTGATTCTGTCCCACGTCGGCTGCCCAAAGAGCTCCAGTGTCTTTGTCAAAAGAAAATCGCCAAGGATTGCGTAATCCCCACGCAAAAATTTCTTGGCCATGTTGTCGGGCCGAAAATGGATTAGTCTTGGGAATGGCGTAGGGAGCATCCTGATCGATATCAATTCGGAGAATTTTTCCCAATAGTTCCTTTTGATTTTGTCCACGATTCCCTGGATCTCCCCCGGCTCCCCCATCCCCTGTGGCAATGTAGAGAAATCCGCCTGGCCCAAAGGCAATCATGCCACCATTATGATTACTGTAGGGTTGAGGGATGACCAAGATGATGCGCTCTTTGGATGTGACCTGATTCAATGCCCCAGATGTTTGGAATTCTGAGATCACCGTTGCCCCATCATTCTTCCGCGAGTAATTGACAAACATACGGCCATTTTTTGGAAATTGAGGGTGAAAGGCTACCCCAAGGAGTCCTTGCTCCCCGCCAAACGTGATCCTGTCTGAGATATCCAAGAACGGAGTCGATTGGAGTCGCTTCTTTTCCCAAATGAGAATTTTCCCTGCCTGTTCAACGATAAATAGGCGTTCGCGATGATCTCCAGCATGAGTGAGCAGTACGGGACGTTCAAGACCCTGGGTGACAAGAGGCCTCAGTGTAATAGTGGTGTTGGCAGGAGGAGGCTTTGCGAAGGAAAAAGCTGGCAGGGGAAAGGCCAAAATGCACAGGAGGGCCCATTCCATTCTTACCATGTTTCTGGGGGGGAGGAAGAATCTAGGCAAAAGACTGAGGACCTTGATAATGTGTGGAATGAGGTTGCCCATGATAATGGTTCTCGTTATGTGTTGTAAGTTGGGGAGCTTCATGGTTTTGGAATTCTCCGACATTGCACCTAATTTCTTCAGACTGCTATAAAATGGTTTGGCCACACTTGATGAGGGAGTACGATTATGATCTTAAAGTTCGAGAATGACCCCTTAGATTCAGAGCATTCCGGGGGACATTATTACCATGTTTGCCAAGGGCGTATCCAGGACTCTGAACTTTCGATCCCTCCCCCAGATCAGCCTTGGGAATGCCCTGCATGTGGCATTGACCTTGAAACCGAAGATTTTTTACTTGCCCAACAACGTGGTTGGTCATAAGCTTTGGACTAATCTTGCCACCGGATACCTGGTGGCTTTCATGTAGTTGGAGAACAAATATATTAACTCTAAACCGTGCGAGGGGACGTATGTCAGGAAGTCTAGGCCGGAAAACCGTCAAGGTGATGCGAGGCCACATGATGTTGTGTGACCCCTGTTACCAAGATGTCATCGAAGAAAAGTTGGTTGATGAGAAGAATTATGTGGAAGACCATGAAGCTCTCTTTGATACGATTTGTCCTGGTTGCGAAGATATCAACCGACCTCTGGTGGATGACATGCTTGGTAGCTCAGAATAGTCTTTTTTCCCGCTTTTCGGTCCCCAAATATCTACAGTAGCCAGATATTCCGGTTTTTGGTACAGTCGCTGAGTTTTCCGGCGGGCATGTGTCTGACACACTCGGAAATGAATCAATTTTTTGCAGTAGAGGGAGGAATTCATGGCCAGGTTCCATCAGAATGTTTCGGAACAATCGTCTGTGTCTCTATCGAAGGTCAGTCTTTTTGCGGTAGGGATGATCTTCTCGATTCAAGCATTTTTTCCGATGTTCTTGGTACATGCGCAAGTCATCATGCCTCCTAGTCCTCGCTTAGATTCGGCCCTCCAATATTTTGGTTCCTCTAATGAGGCGCCGGCTTCTTCTGTGTCTAACACACCTTCTGATCAGGAATCTCCCATACAGCCGGCTTCTTTAGAAAACCCTTATGTTGGGGACGAAGGAATTCCCGTGATGGCTGAGACCGTTGTAGAGGGTTCTGCCATCGATTCGTTCTCCGACCCTTTTGACGATGGCCCTAGTGTAGTCGTGAATGATCCCTGGGAGTCATTCAATGCTGATGTGTTTCAGTTCAACTACGATATGGATCGTTATCTGCTCAAGCCAGTCGCAAAGGGATATAACACGGTGGTGCCCCCGGACGTGCAAGGATCATTGGCGAATGCCTTCAATAACATGGGTTTTATGACACGTTTTTTGAATAGCTTGTTTCAAGGGAAATATGGGCGGGCTGGAATTGAAACCAAACGGTTTCTGATCAATTCTACCATCGGAGTGGCCGGCTTGTTTGATGTCGCGAAATATGTATTTGAGACAGATGCGCCTCCCTCTGAAGATACAGGGCAGACGTTGGCGATGTATGGCATGGAATCCGGGCCATTTTTGATTTTGCCTTTTATGCGGCCTTTGACCGTTCGTGATGCGGTTGGCTATGCCGGTGATATCGCGATGAATCCCATTAATTATTTTATTCCGTTTTTCCCGAACTTGGGTGTAAACGCTGAAAGTACCGTAAATGATCGGTCGCTCAATCTCGATAAATTTGCTGGTATTGAGGAGTCAACGGTGGATTTGTATGGTGCAGTTCGGTCTGGGTACTTTGATAGTCGGGCGAAAGATTTGAGTGAGTAAGAAGATTTCTTCCAAATAAAAAAGAAAAATAACAATGGTTGATGAGGTGAAGATTTTGGAAAGGTTTTCTCCACCTTTCCCATCATCCTTTATTGGAATCCATCCTTTACATAGAACAGGCTCCAGGTCCTCTGGGGTCGCCGCAACTTCCACATTCTCCAGGCTCCGCAAATCCGATACTTCCCCCATCCCCACCGCTGACGGCAAATGCCGAGAGCTGCTTATCGAGGTTATTCGTTTCGCATTTCGGGCAGGCGGGAATCGTAGAGCCATGGACAATCAGTTCAAAATGATGCGAACATTCCTTACAGATGTATTCATACAGAGGCATTGTTGGTATTCTCCCTTGTGAATCAAAGTTATCTTGCAATCAACTTGTGCCGTTCATTATATGAGAGTGAGCCTTCATCTGACAATAAAAGGTTCGCCTTGTTCTCAAAATACACAAAGGATGAGCTGACATGTATCAAGAGGAAAAAACGTTTAATCTTCGTTTTCAATTAGAAGTCCAATTTCCTGAGGAGTATAATGGTGAGGAAGATGCTCATGCTTGGGAGCATGATTGGGAAACCCGCATCAAGCCTGAGATCATCAAAGCTGTGTTCAATTCGTTACGAAACGCGCCTTCCTGGTCTGCTCATATTCGAAATCGTGGGATGTCAGCCATGGATGAGGTGGAAATCGCAATGACCAAAGTGTTTGATGACCATCCGGAGCTCAATGGACTTTGATCTGCACATGAATCGTCGATGGCTGAAAGACCTTTGTGGAGGTTTGGGAACGGTGTGTTGTTTGAGTATCGTGCTACTCGTTTCTGATCCCGCGGCCGCGCAAAATCTTGTGTTAACTCCCGTAGTACCAGCGGATGTGGGTCGGAACCCTGAGGCGTTGACGGTTGGAGATTTCAATGCCGATGGATGGCAGGATGTCGCGACGGTGAATAGTGGGTCCGATGATGTGACCATGCTGTTTGGCAATGGCAATGGTACGTTTCGTTCAGGCATTTCTTTTGGTGTAGGTCGGAGCCCGATGTTCCTAACATCTGGGGATGTGAACCAAGATGGCAAACTGGACTTGATTGTCGCCGAGACCGGCTCTGATGGAATCCTGGTGTTGTTGGGAAAAGGCGATGGATTTTTTGAACCACCTGCGTTTTATGCTTCTGGTAAAGGTCCAACGTTTTTGAGCTTGGGGGATGTGGATCGCGATGGAGATATCGATGTCGTGGTGACAAACAGTGGACGATTTGGAAATTATCCGCCCTATAGTCTCTCGGTGATGTTGAATGATGGACAGGGCCGATTGAGTCAAACCAAAGAATTTGAAGTGCAGGATCAACATGGATTGTTTCCGACTGGTGTCTCGATTGCCGATTTAAATGGTGACGGTCTTCCCGAATTAACCGTGACGTGGAGTCAGCCGAGTTGGCGGACGCCGACTGGAGTTGTTTCTGTAATGACCAACGAGGGGCATGGACAGTTCGTTCGCAGACAAGACGTTGAAGTGGGGTTTACCCTGAGTGCGGTGAGTCAGGTTGACCTTGATCAGGATGGACATCTTGACCTTATCGCCGCCAGTTTGTTTACGGATAGTTTAAAAGTACTATTGCAAATAGCTCCAGGGCAGTACACCAAACCTGCGCAACTTGATGTGGGATTTAGTCCCATGTCCCTGACCATCGATGATCTTGATGCCGATGGAAATTGGGATCTCATCTCTTCGAATCGCGCGTCCAATAGCACCTCAATTTTCCTGGGAAGGGGGGACGGGTCGTTTCAATCAGCAGGTCATTTTGCTGTGGGGGAGACCCCCACCTCTGTAGGAGTGGAGGATTTCAATGGCGATGGTTTGCCTGATGTGGTTACGACCAATAGTGATTCCCATGATGTGTCCGTGCTACTCAATGGCAAGGTCATGATCCCTTCGATTAACCTGAGTACGGATGCCGTGCAGTTTGTGGAAAATACTGGTTCATCTGACGGGTTTGGGCAACTCCTCACCGTCTCCAATGTTGGGTTAGGGTCCCTAAAGATTAATGACATCGTGCTAGAAGGACAGGATTCTCAATCGTTTTCGTTGTTGAATGGTACTTGCTCGGGAACCACCTTAGCCACTGGAAAAGGGTGCTCCTTGCACATCCGTTTTTCTGGGAATGAACCCCGACCCTATCATGCGCAACTCACCATTTGGGACAACGCTCCCGGTGGACC
>JAJDBO010000300.1 GCA_029261305.1 Nitrospirales bacterium | reverse complement strand
ATTAAAGACGTTCAAAAGCTAACCTGGTCACCATCCAACTTTTCTGAAGGAGGTATCATGAAAAATCATATGGAAAAATTATTGGTAGGAGGATTCATTCTGGGAATTCTATTATTTTCTCCCGCTTATGGTGAGCCGTGGGACACTTCCCCCTCATATGACAACAACGGCACAGCGGATTTTGAGGAGATCAATTCAATTGTCAGAGGGTCTCTCGGGTGCCGCATGGGCGAACCATTGGACATATGCCAGTCAAGAGTGAGTCAAGAACGTGAGAGGCTGTATTTAGAAACGATGAGACGGCAGAATAAACAACAATTTGGAAATTTTGAAAGATCAATTTTTGACATTGGGAGAAAAATTGATGAGTGGGTGAAACGCCCACGTCCAGGCCCCAGAGCACGTGAAACGCAGAAGGACCCAACATTCAACCCTCTTTCCGATTCATCTAATGTCAAAAATTATAATTGCACTACAGATAATGCCCGCACAGGGGATGCCGTCAATGATTTTGCCCATGGAATATTTGAAGACATGGCTCGATGGGAGAGAAGGCAGAATGGAAACTATAGTGCTGAAGACAAGGCCATAGATGAACATTGCGCTAAATGGGCGAAGGAAATGGCGCCTTTGATAGATGCTCAATTGGCCGGGTCAAAGATAAAGACAGAAACTGCCAAAAGAAATCTTGAACGAAAGAGATCGGAAGAAAACTGGGAATATTACAAAACCTGGAAAAATGAGCGAAGACATGTAAATTAAGCCGCCTATTCTTTCTCCGCAGTATTGACAAGTCCCTATTTTCAAAGAAGCTGGCCCATGTCATTTTTTCGGAGAAATCCCAAAGAATAAGAGGACGATGGCAAAAGTCATGGGCCTCTTGTTCAAATAGACTTTTCCGCAGTTAAGCTTTCAAGCAGTGCATCCGCCACAGTCCCTTGCGTTTCAAGGAATTTCCCACTCTCAGCATCCCTTTCCTCCCAGATTTCCTTAGCAACCTTTCACATCAAGCAGGCACGAATATTGAGGCATGTAATTATATTTTTGAGGCCTTTGAACCTTTTTGGGATACCCCTCGACTAATTGGACAGAACGCCGCACATGAGGATAGACGGCGAGGGAAACAAAGAGTCAAAAACCCACAAATTAATTCACCAATTAGGAGGGCATCATGAAACACACACTCATCACATCAATTATCGGGTTGGCCATGGTCGCGAGTATGAGCACAACCGCCGTGGCCGAAGACAATTTCTCCATTCTCGAAGGAATTCAGGCAGAAGCCATGACGGAAACCGAAATGGATGCCGTAGAGGGAAAGGGCGTATTCGGTCAGCAAGTGTTTTTCCCTTGGTTAAACAACAGCATGATTCGAACGACGCAGGGTACACCTAACTTTGTCCCCTTGTACCCTCAGGCTCAAGCGCAGGTTGTAAACTCGGGTTTTCGTTATATAAATGGAATAGCTGCTGGGCATAAGACAGTGGTGGGTGCGGCTTTAGATATGATTAGTCAATCCCCTTCGGCCGCGATCGCGGTTGCACCCTATCGCAACGCTTACCCATCTGTAGGTTCACAGACTAATGGCATGCCACAGGGTCCCACCTACAATCCCTATGCTCAAATGCGCTATCAACAACAAATGCAACAATACCAGTATCAACAAAGGCAAGCGCAAGCCCAAATGAACTACAGATACAACCAAGGAATGCAAAGAACATATGGGGGCCTTAGACTTGCGGGTGTAAATATTGGTTGCGGTCTGGCGTATTGCCGATAATATTTATAGGAAGAACTCAACACGTCATCCAATCTATTGCGGGAGAAGGAACAACATCCTTCTCCCGCAATGCGTTTGAGAATCAGAATTCCTATCTGGGTTGATCGTAGTTTTGAAAAACTCTCACCGTTTATTCCCACCAAAAAGATGCCATTCCCTCGTGTGCTACTCCGCATTTGATAGTCCAGAAAATGTGACAGCATACGAGGTATGAAATGGTGGCAGGAGGTTCAAGACTTAGGCACTTTGCACAAACCAAGGCAGCTGAGTCCAACCAAATTTTCAAGCAAAATGCTATGCCCCGCCAGAGTTTTGATTCATGTATTATGGAGGGAAATAAAATTACACCATATCAGGTGACACGAAAATCTGTAACAATGATATAAGCTCCCAGAGCTACCGCCAATGATTACCGAAAATTAAGTAGGTTACTAGGTCAGACAATACATATTTATTTGCATGTTAAAAGTCGGCAGGTACCTGTTTCTTAAAAAAAAATAGAAAAGGAAGGGCACCCGGTACGGGGGTTCTTCCTTTTTGACCACGAGAACAAATGAAACACGTCCAAAGGCTCGACCTCGTCTCCCCTAGTTTTTATTTTGGGATACAGTGGCCTACTAATTTCTAGATATAAATCTAAGCTTGACAAGCCTCGGAAACTTTTTTCTTCCATCGATTTTGATTCATTACCTTGCGGTGTTACCCATCCTAAATTCTAATCTCAAGAGCACAGAAGCCACAGTTTCTTTTCGTTTGACGATTGGATTAGAGGCCCTGATTGTTTACGGGGAAGGTTCTGACGATGCCTGGGTCCGAAACCAGGTTTCCCACGCTGGGATCGTGAAGGTGTAGGGAAAGTTTACGCCCATTGTAACATTCGAAGGACCGTTGAGCGCAAAACTTACTGACGGTTCAGCATAGAGTTTTTCGGTGATCAAGGCTGTGAGGGCGAAGCGCATGCTAATCAATTCTTGTGCGGGTAGGCTTGGAAGCAGAGGATTATTAAAGGTGGTCCGTGTTGTAAAAACCCCAGTTACTGAATTGCTGATGGCCAGTGTGTCATTCATTGACAGCGCATATCCAAAAGCAGTGGTAAACGTGTTTTCCGGCTGCAGACGTGTGGTATCCAGTAATTCTCGACTGAAGGTGTGCTGATAATTGAAATTTGCAAAGACGGCACCAGGATCAAACCGCTTAATAAGGGCGAGCCCCGTTGCAATGCCATACGAGCTATGCCGGGTTGGAATGATCCCATCCACATTCACAATGACATCAGGGTACCCATATCCCTCGCGAACTAAGGTATACCGAAGTCCGACATTTAAACTGCCAAATTCCGTGAGACTTGTGCTACCGGTTTGGTTTTGGGGAATTCCTAAGGGAACCAGAGTCGAAGTGCTTGTGGTATCAGTGATCCGGTGAATAAGGGGAATACTTGCCGACAACTGTAGGTCATCCGCCAGGCCGTATCGCCCGGTGTATACGGCCGTAAAGACATCCTGGCCGGTTTGAGTTGAGTTGATTTGAGAGAAAAAGCCCAGATCGCCTCGAGGGATCACGAGCAAACTGTCTTGTTCTGCTTTGGTGTAAAAAAGGCTTATTTCAAAGGTCACTTCGCTGGGCTTGAGTAACACCTGTTGTTGCCGAAGAAACACCTCATCGGCTGTCGACAGTTCGGGTTTCTCTCCAATTTCCTCGGTTTTTCCACCACTTAGGGACTTCGTGCCTCGCCCCTTAATCTTGGGAAGTTCAGGTTCTGAAATGGAGTGAGAGGATGGAAATTTCGCTGAATGCTTTCTGATGCCTGGATCCAATGGTATTAGGGAATCTTGGTCATTTATTGTTCTGCCAGGTTTCTTTACGATTTTGAATTGTTCAGAACTTGTCTCTAGGTTTTCTCCTCGCAACCATTCCATCACCGCTTTGCGATTGAAACGCCAGTAACCTCCTACTAAACGAGCAGGAATTTTGCGTTGACGAGCCATTCGGGCAAGTATTTTTGGATTGATTTGTAACAGGCTCGCAGTCTCCTCCAAGGTGAGAACGGCTTTGATAGCATTGGATTGTCTGCCCTCAGCCCTAGCTGGTTCTATAATTAGCAGAGTGGAACTCAAGGTTATTGCCAAGACGACCATAAAATAGCATGAAAAATTTCTTCTGAGCATGGCTATGGTAATACCTGAAAAGGATGTAATACAGGGGGAGATGATCGGCCGATTTCGAGTAATTGACGCGTCGATAACACTTCTGGCTGCCATTCCCCGTGTCGGGGTAGTTGAAGGGCATAGTCTTCGGACCAAGCCCCGTCAGCACGCTCGACCACAAAAATAATGCCTTTCCCCTTTTCGTCCAACCACATATGCAGAAATTTATACATGGGAATTCTGACATTGCCCAATGACGGATCGGCTACATAGGCGCGGTCTCCTCGAATTCCTCTTAGGACCGCAAAATGCTCATAGCCGCGAGGTTTGATGAAGATGATGACTGGGCCTGGAAGTTTCACCAATGCGTCGGGCTTAAGCCGAAACCCCAGAGCTTTGTGCCCACGGCCTTGTGCAATTTTTTGTAAGTCTAACAATGACAGCCCTTCTTTTTTCCGTAGTGCCTCCTCGTCTTGAGAAAGATTTTGAAACGCTTGAGCGAGAACCTCTTGCTCGCTGATCGGATCCTCAAGGCCGTAAGTGAGCAGGGTCGCAAAAGCAGCGGCTCCGCAGGAGTAATCAAACGCCTGCCGAACCATGTTGCCGTCCCGCATATCTTTGAAGGATTTTAAGGGTAAAAACACCCGCGACCTCTGGCCAATATCTAAGGTGGTCGCGTGTCCGAGCAAAGGTAGGCCAAAAGCCATTATCCCCAATACTACAAATAACGTTTTCCAAACTTGCACTTGGAAAATCCCCAACTTGATTAATGGCAATTGGCGGAAAGAATTTCCACTATAATTGAAAAGGTTTCTCCAAACCAAGGTTTGGAGATCACTCAGCAATTCATATTTTTGTCGTACTCGTACTTTTCTCACTCTTCACTTCACCAAAAACTGTTTCCTATCCAGCACCTATGAATATTTCAACGAATGCGGTTTCCCCGGTCGCACTTGAGCGACCGGGGGAACTTTGGGACCAGTGGGATTACTTCAGTTTGAAAAACATGGCACTCGGGTAGGCGCGCGAACTCAGTCTGAGTTTCCAATTAGCAGGATCGTAATCTCCTAGCTGAAAGACTTCGAAGCGGTAGCTATTGAAGAAAAACAGGACCAACCGATCTTCTTGGATTCGCCAGGCGAAAGAATGAGGGACAACGTTAGTCGTCCGCCATCCCGAACCCGTGTTAATCCAACCCTGGCGGCTTCCGCCGCACCACCCACCAAAACACCGATTTTTGTTGAATCCATACACAAAACCAAAGTCCGTGCATTGACCAAAGGAACAGTTTCTCCCTGCTGGATGCCACCAATAGCCAAGGAGATCATCCACTGTCACGACTTGAGTGTGTTTGGCCGCTTTGTATTGATAATTCATTAATTGCCACTCCCCGTTGGCTTGATACAACAAGCGAACAAATAAGGTTCGGCCATTCATGGGAATGTTGCTGATAGAAATCGTCGTATATAGGGTTTCACCACTATCGAAAATGTCGTTGTCTCCTTGGGTTGACCCCACAGTGAGCCGGTATTGAGAAGTGCCTTTACCAGTTGTCCATGTAAACACTTCTTTTGACCCGGATAATGTTGAACCAGGAACTGGCTCAGACATTTCTGGTGCTATGATTTGGATTGGTGGGGTGACTGATTGTACAGCGCGGAAGGCGTTTACTCGGCCATGACCATAGCGGTCATTCCTTCCTCCAACGTAAGGATCCGGACCGATTTGATCTGATGTGTCATGTAAAATCTCACGGACCTCTTCAGCGGTTAGCATGGGATTTCTGGATAGCATGAGCCCTGCGATTCCCGCGACCAAGGGAGTCGCAGAAGAAGTTCCGCTGAATCCATTTGATCCCGGCTCATTCGGAAGGTAATCCGCAGGATCATACCCCGCCGGACCGGTCCGATCGGTTGTGGTGATTTTGTGATTCAGGGGCCCTCCACCACTGGGTGCCACAAGGTCGAGTTCCTGACCAAATTGGCTATAGCCTGACCGACAATCAAAGTTAGAACTAGCACCTACGGCTATGGCTTCCGGAAACGCAGCCGGGTACCCGACATTTTGGTTGGTGGCCGGCACACCGGAAAGGAGGACTGACTCAAAATCAATTGAACCATCATTGTTGTAATCGATGAACAGACGAAGCCCATCACTTTCACGTTCACTGGAAATCCAGGTATAAAAATCTAACCTTCCCTCTTCAACTGTTTTCACAACCTCCAATACCGAGGTTTGATTGGGACCAATTTTTGCGGATTTGACGGGATGGTAAATACATCGGCCTTCATCCCCATGCACAGCATCTTCCACCACCACCCATCCATTGGTTGTGCCAGTCGTCCAACCATTAGGAAGGGTGCCTTTTTCAAAATCCACGACTTCTCCTCCTGGAAAACGGACCCAACTTAACCATGTCGCATCATCACCCACGGATTGGCCATTTGCATCTGTTGAATATTCCCACATGATACGATGGGTTCCAGCTGGAATATTCAGCCCTAAGGCCCCGGCTCCGTTTGCACTATTTCCCGTGGCAAAGAATACCGCCGAGCCTTTGCCCCCTCGCCCCTGCGTGGAGGCAAATTGGATGGCGTCTTGAATTACATTGGAGGGTGCACCTCCACCCCAACTATTGTTGAGAACATCAGCAAGACTCGCGGCATATCGAATGGCTTCAGCAGCTTGAACATTGGAAAAATTGATGAAATTCTGCCCTGCACCTGGGTTGTTTGCGATTTTCACTGGCAAGATCTTGCAGTCTTGGCACACACCTGTGACCCCAAGATTATTATTTCCTTTTGCTGCAGCCACACCTGCGACAGAGGTTCCATGGGAATCTGGACCAACACCTCCTGAATTCAAATGCGGATTTGGGTCGTTGTCCTTATTAGCAAAATCCCAACCATGCGTGTCGTCGACATAACCGTTCCCATCATCATCAATGTCGTTGTCCGGAATCTCGTCAGGATTCGAGAACAGATTTGGGACCAAATCCGGATGCGTCAATTGTACGCCGTCATCCAAAACGGCAATTGTAATATCTGGACTGCCTTGTTCTAAATCCCATGCGACCGACGCCTCGACTGATGCACCAGGAAATCCACCACCCTGGCCGGAATTATCCAAATGCCATTGCATCGGATAGAGGGGATCATTGGGCACCGAAAAAAGCTTATATTCTTGAATAAAATTTGGTTCGCACCATTCCACCACCCCACTGTTATGCAAACTATTAGCCGCTTCCAAGGGATCGGTTTGTTTTGAGTCCTTGACTCGAAGAATAAACTGATCCGTTGTCCCCGCAATGAGATGATCAATAGACAACCCCAGGGATTCCGCAACGGATTGAAGATCTTCTTTGGTGCGATCCGATCTGATCTTCGCCACAAGTTCTTGCGTTAAGGTCATTTTCGTGCCCGTTTCTTCATTGACAAACACCGGCGAGACAAACCCGATATCCTCGTTGTGTTCCAAAGTATCCATCAACAATTGGAGGTCTTGTTCCGCTGCCAATTCTTTCTCTTGGAGGGAATACACCGAATAGGCCCCGCTAGGGAGATCTACCTTGCCCATCGCTTTCCCAGACAAGGTGTAGTCCTTCACCACGCTGTCCTCCTCTTGGGAGGTCATTCGTTTTTTAAATCGAATTGCGAGTTCGTCAAGCGATCGAGAAAGCGTCATTCGCTTTCCTTTGAAATAATAAAAATCATTTTTCAGGTGCAGAGCTCGCTCCCTTTTCTTTAAGTTCTTTAAGACCGTGGCCTTATTAGCGGATGATAGGAGTTTAGAACTTGATTGTAGGGTATTTGCTAATTCCCGGCTAAAAGTATCCTTTGCTGCCATCGCTGGAACGGTGACTGACACCAAGACCCACGAGATCATGCCAATTCCAAACTTAACCGATTTAGAATAGCTACGAATTCTATGAAATTCTTTGATTGATGAATTGCGCTTCATCGTATTCTCCTTCGTTAAAGTGGAAAAATTGAGAAACACCTGGCCCGCTTATCGTCGATGAGTCGGGGCTGCTGACAAAATGGTTCACACCACGAAAAAGTTTTTGTGGGGTAAGTCAGTGATGATCATTCCGTTTTGAGGGAAGGTTCTGTACTTGGACCCAACAGCGATCAAGACTATTAGGGTCTTGGTTAGGAGCAAACGCAGAAAGTGTAATGGTGATGTGGAAAATGATAATGGTAAATGTGGGACTGGGCGGGAGACAGGAAACAAAAGGTAGGAGAAAGTGACAGGGCCATTGATTAGACATGGCGTAACGAGCCATGAACGATGAGTGATAAATTAGGTGGACTTTGGAGCAATAAAATTTCTGACTCTGTCGTCACCAATTCGACGATGACTTGACTTCACAGAGCCAATTTCACTCACGGTGGCCATAGACACGGGAGTTTCCCCAAATGGCTCTGTAAGCGCCACCACTGGTTTTACGAGCAAGGCAGCCGCAAAGAATATTTTCATGAAAAGCGTTCCGCATATCCGAGTTTCGGATGTGATTGATCTTCCTTCCCTTTCATTTACGGTATCCAACGCACAGCTCCGACCGCAGCATATTGCGCGCGTCGGATTCTTTGGCGTCTCAATGATTGAGTGTGTGTGGCTAGGACTCCCTGATTTTCTTCAGTCTTCATGGGATGAAGGTGCCAATAGCGATCTACATCCTTGGGTTCTATCCCTGCTTGGTCATTTGTTTTGTCGATCTGCATCATGATGAATCTCCTCATGGTTAAAAAGTGTGGTTATTTATTGCATCGTCAATGATGAAATAGGGTTCTGATTATTTTGCAGAGGGTCGTATGGATGAATATCGCACGAGCAGACTTCAACTTTTT
>JAJDBO010000299.1 GCA_029261305.1 Nitrospirales bacterium | reverse complement strand
ACATCTCCCGAAAAAAGGCAGGAGGTGATGTTCGCACAAGCTGAAGAAATCGATATTCCGCACGATGACCATTTCGTCATACTCGATGGGAAATAGAGCCCCATTGACGATGTCATCAACATTCTCTTGGTAGCCTTTGGTGAAAAACGCGAGCGATTTGGCTACACGCTTCGGAGTCTCTTCCAACCCACTTCGCATGGGATCCTCGCCAAGGACAGTCAGCAGTTGAGTGATAAGCCCCTCCAGATTTACTGGGTTCCCCTGCTCAGATACTCGTGCAACTCGACCAACTTTCCCTTTGACCTGTTTCGTCGAAGAGCTTTGGCCAGATGATGGATTAGTAGGAGATTTACGATTCATGAGTTACCGTAGGGAAAATGGGTTGCATTCGATGGAAAGGATTCTAGGAATTCTGATCACCTTGATACTCAAAATAATTATCACGGGTTTCAATCAATCCAATTTTCTCTAGCTGACCGAGAGGAATACCACCTACGAGCTCATCCCAAATAAACTTGGCGAGATTTTCTCCAGTGGTCACGACATCTTTGAAGGCAGGGTCATCATTGAGATGTCGATGATCAAACCGTTCAACGATGCTAGTCGTAACCAGCTGATCCAGGCGTTCCATGCCCGTCACCTCGCCTGTTTGAGGATCGATCAGACCACGCACTGTTACCAAAACCGTATAATTATGTCCATGCCCATTGGGATTATTGCATTTCCCAAAGACCTTTCGATTCACGTCATCAGACAATTCCTTGGCATGGAGTCGATGGGCCGCACAGAAACGATATCGTCGGGTTTCGCAGGCTTGGATATTCATGATCTCACGATTGAGAAGATTTAGTGCCTTCTTGGACAGATTCGCTGGAACCCCACTTTTCTTCGGGAACTTGCACCATCACATCGCCCAGGATTTTTGCTTGGCAACTGAGTCGGTGATACGGCTCGGTGAGGGCCTCTCGATCTAATAAGTCTTGTTCTTCAAAGTCGATTTCGGATAAATGCTCGCCTCCCACCATCACTTCCACCCGACAGGTTGAACATGAGGCATTCCCCCCGCAGTCATGCTCCATCGGAAAGCCCAACATTTCTGCGGCTTCAAGCACTGAGAGATTTTCCGGCACCTCTCCGCTTTTTCCTTCTGAGTGAACAAATGTTATTCGCGGCATGAGCACTTAACCCGTGGCGGAAACCGATCCGGCAATAGAAGGATTAAAGGGGCATGCATGTTGGGCCACATGTGCTTCAAACTCATGACGAAACAGGCGAAGACTATTTTGGACGAGGACCGATGCCCCAGTCACCAACGTGCAAAATCCCGTCCCTTTAATATAGCCAGAAATTTGCATCATTTGCTCAAGATCCTGTTGGGTGCCCTGACCTTCTTCAATTTTCCTCACGAGTCCTTCTAAATTTTCCGTCCCAATATAACAAGGCGGGCATTGGCCACAACTTTCTTCCCGAAAAAAACTGGAGAGTTTCAACGTCTGTCGGACCATACACGTCGCATCATCGACTACAATCACACCAGCCGAACCCAGCCCAGTCCCCGCCTTTTTTAATGAATCAAAATCCATGGGAAGATCCAATTGATCCGGCCCAATCATGGCAAAGGAGGGGCCTCCAGGAAATACGGCTTTCACTTTTCGACCCTGAGGGACTCCCCCTCCACATTCTTCAATTAAATGACGAAGCGGCGTGCCTAACGGCAACTCATAGACACCCGGTCGAGCCACAGCCCCGCTCAAAGAAAAAAGCATCGTCCCCGGGCTTCGTTCTGGTCCTACATCCGTAAACCACTCTGGGCCTTTTCGAAGGATATGGGGCACATGCGACAAGGTTTCCACATTATTGACCAGAGTAGGTTTTCCATGTAACCCAAAATCAGTTGGATAGAACGGGGGCTTCTGTTTGGGTTGCGCTGGTCGGCCTTGCATCGATTCCAACATGGCAGTTTCTTCACCCGCCACATAACTGCCATGCCCATCAAATATTTCTACTTCTAGATCGATCCCGAAATCTAAAACATTCTTCCCAAGGTATCCGCGCTCACGCGCCTGCGCCATGGCCTTCTCCAAATTCGCTCGAGCATCCACAAATTCGGCATTCAAGTAGATGTATGATTCTTTCGCTCCCACGATGTAGGAGGCAATCAAGCAGCCCTCAATCAATTGATGAGGAAAATGCTCGATGAGATATCGATCTTTAAAAGTTCCCGGTTCATGCTCTCCGGCGTTACACACAAAATAGCGTTCCTGAATCCGATGATGCACGACCTTTTCCCATTTCAACCCGGTCGGGAACCCCGCTCCTCCTCGGCCTCTTAATGACGCGCGTTTGAGAGATTGAATCACGGCATCTGGATCCTTCTCTCGCAGGCAGCGTTGCAAGGATTCATAGCCACCTTGCTTGATATACGCCTCGATATCCCAAGGCTCTCCCTCTAAGGGTTGAAGGAGGCGAAGATGAGAGTTATGAGTCATACAGCGTTTGATTGTCTGTGTTGTTTTCTACATTAATGATTGGCTTAGAACCTTGAACTATACGGGCCAGATCCTAAATCCGTCAAGGATTTCACCATGACGAAAGGGCGAAAAACATAATACTCTCAAATGGTTAGAAGAGAGGGAAGACAGACCTTCTCACCACAAAGGTGCTTCGGGCACATGAAAGAAACCCAGTGATCACCCAAAGGTAATCGCCCCTTCCTCTTCCTATTGCAAGCCAACCATTGGTTTGTAAAATTGATGGTGAGTTAGTACACTTTTTCTCGCTGCAAAAGCACAGAGAACAACCCACATCAGTCATTTCATCCATACACACAAGAGAGGAGACATACACGTGGAATCGCAGAATACCGCACTATTAGTTGGTATAATCTTGGGAAGCAAAAGCGACTGGGATGTTATGCGACTCGCTAGCGAGACATTGACGCAACTGGACATTGGCAATGAATGTCGAGTGATCTCAGCCCACCGAGCACCAGATGCGCTCTTTGAATATGTCAGCCAGGCAGAATCTCGTGGCCTCAAAGTTATTATCGCCGGAGCTGGTGGCGCGGCACATTTACCAGGAGTCATCGCCGCCAAAACCACCTTGCCTGTCTTAGGCTGCCCCATGCAATCCAAAGCACTGCAAGGATTAGACTCGCTATTGTCGATCGTGCAAATGCCCAAAGGTATTCCCGTGGCCACGTTGGCGATTGGAGAAGCCGGAGCCGCCAACGCAGGACTATTTGCAGCAGCGATTTTGGCGTTATCTGATTCGGGGATTAAGCAACGGTTGAAAGACTACCGAAAAAAACAAACGGAGAAAGTGTTGGCAGATACAGTGTTAAAACCGTGAAGTGTTAAATAAAAAGAAGAATTCTCTGACGCATGACGCCTACCGAATTACGCATCACGGCTTTTTAGCCGGCGTCTAAAATACGATCAACTTCCTCGCACAATTCGCGAACGCCTTGAGCCGAAGTATCAAAGGCGGTCTTTTCGTCAGCAGTGAGGTCATATTCCAAAATTTCCTCCACGCCATTTTTTCCTAGACGCACAGGGACACCCATATACGTCCCTTTTAACCCGTACTCTCCTTCACAAAGAGCCGCACAAGGAATTACCTTATGTTCATCTCTGATAATCGCTTCCACCATCTCCACGGCAGAGGCGGCTGGTGCAAAATAAGCACTTCCCGTTTTGAGAAGATTCACGATTTCCGCTCCACCGTTACGAGTTCGTTTGACAATTTCGTCCAACCGTTCTTGGGACATCCATTGATCCACTGGACGCCCACTCACGGTGGTATATCTCACCAACGGCACCATGGCATCTCCATGGCCGCCAAGAACCATCGCATGCACATTATGAACTGACACATTCAACTCTTGAGCAATGAACGTACTGAATCGAGCTGAATCCAGTACACCTGCCATACCGACCACGCGCTCCTTAGGGAATCCGCTGACTCGATAAGCCACATGAGTCATCGCATCGAGAGGATTGGCGACAATGACGAGGATCGCTGATGGGGACCGCTTTACAATTTCCTGAACCACCGATCGGACAATCTTCGTATTTTTTTCGACCAATTCCGAGCGACTCATACCAGGCTTGCGTGCCATGCCAGAGGTAATCACCACGACATCTGAGTCGGCTGTCTCGTCGTAATTATTGGTACCGATAATTTGGGAGTCATATCCGCACACAGCCCCAGCTTGAGCCAAGTCCAAGGCCTTCCCCTGCGGAAGACCTTCCACGATATCAACGAGGACAATGGCATAACCATCCTTTTCAGCCAGTCTCTGTGCAGCTGAACCCCCGACATTTCCAGCACCGACGATGGTAATTTTCTGTCGACTCATGACACACCTTTTCCATTGAAGTCTAATAACCAGTTAATCATCATCATGAGTCACCCATCCTGCAACCTTGAAATTGATGGTGCAGACGAAGTTTTCCCCATAATAAAAATTGACTTTAATCTTTTTCCGACCATATTCACGAGCAAGAAACTCCTCTGGAGTATCGGCAAGCTCTTGGTAGCATCCAGGAGGATAGGCTCCCAAATCCTTAAAGCCGACGATCATGCCTTGCTTTACCTCCTGCATCACTTTGGCAGAACAGTGAGGATAGATCTCCCAAAACTTGGCATCAATTTCTTCCCGGGTCGGCTCAGAACTCGGATCTCCGATTATTCGATCTTTTTTCCCAAATTTAGCTAACCGACGAATATACGGATATTGATTCCCAGTAAACAATTTATATAACCAAGGGGGAACAACTGGTCGTTGAGTTTCATCGGTCATTAGGTTAAAACGCCTTTTGAAAAACGATTTGCCAGTACAATGTGCTGGTATACCCTATAAACAAACTTTGTGCCCACCGGGCGTTCAAAAAGGTCGCCCAGCAAGGCCGCAGGACCGTGGGCGCGCGGAGCGTACTCATAGTACGTGAGCGCGAACGCCGCAAAGAGCGGCAAGTTTGTGAGCCCGGAGGTCAGACCTCGGGCCGAGAACGCCGCTGGCGGCCTTTTTCAACGCCCGGTTAGTCGTTGATACACCCGTGGCAGCCTCTCAGGCAAGTCCGCCACATCATCAAGAACCAGATACTGAACGTCTCCATACATCCGCTTGAGGTATCCGCTGGCTTCCCCATCAATCGTCAAGCAAAACGGACTAATGCCACGTTGTCGCGCTTCACGCAAGGCCATCTTGGTATCTTCAAGGGCATATTCTTCCGCATATCCACCATCAAGAGGTTTCCCGTCACTCAGAAGAATTAACAGTCGATGCCGAGCTGGGCACTGCAGCAACTTTTGTGCAGCATGACGAATGGCCGCTCCGTCGCGATTTTGTTGAAGGGGAGCCATGGCTTCAATACGTTGACCTATCTTGTAGCGTGCGGTCTCTTCAAAATCTTTGAGCACGAGAAAATCTACATGGTCTCGCCCTTGCCCGGAAAACCCATACAAGGCGTATTGATCGCCGATGGCATCTAAGGCTTCGGCTAACAACACCAACCCTTCTTTTTCAATATCAATGACACGACGCCCACCAGATTCAATTTGCCGACCGGTCGATCCACTCATGTCCACTAAAAATGCCACGGCCACTTGCCGTTCACGTTTGTCTCGCCGGGAATAAATTCGGTCCGACGGTTCCCCACCTGCGCGTCGGTCAACAACGCGATTAATGGCCGCATCAAGATCGAGTTCTTCGCCATGTTCATATCCATACACACGACGCAAAGCTGTGGGACGAATCGTCTCAAAATAGCGTCGCAATAACCGAATGGAAGACGCATGTTTTTCCAACGTCGCTTGAGCAAAGTCCGGGCTGCCTTCCGAACCTGGCCGCTCGATCACTCGACACCATTTGAGTCGATAGTCTTGAATCATGCCATCCCATTCCGGATAGAGAAAAGTTCGGTCCTCACCGTTTTGAATTGGCAAATCCCCCTGCCCTACCCCTTTAACCGCCCAATGTTCCTCCAAGACGCGATCTTCCCCTAGGTGAGAATCACCACGATCATTCGGCTGATCCTCCACGAAATCTTTTTTGCCCGATTGATCAGATCTTTGAGATGACGAATCACCGGCACCACCAAACTCCTGCATATCTGGGCTCTTGCCACCAGAGGGGGCGACCCCTTCTTCTGAATCTGTTTCGCCTTGAACAAGTTCAGGACTCATTTCGCCGCGATAGGCAAAGTTTGAAATGGAGCGGTAGGCTCCAGCGGTTTCTTCCGCCGCACGCGGACCAGCCCCCAGATCGGATTCCTCGTCCTGAGATTCTGGAGGAGGTTCTGTCGTGGGCACTTTATACGTCCCAATCATGTCTTCCATAACTTGATAAATCTGATCCGCCGTCTCTATCACATCATCGGCCGAGGCCGAAGGTTGCAAAATCGATTGAGCCAAAGCCCAGCAACGCTCAATCACCGGCTTGAGTTCATCCTGAAAATGCACAGCGTCAGCCCCTTGGGTCATATGCAGGAGTAAAGCATCAAGTACCATTTCGCGCGCCGTCATCCCATGCAGAAGCGAACGCATACTCACCGAGGCCTTCGCTAATGCCGCCAGATCATGACGGAGCCCTGGATATTCTTGTTGCAGGAGAAATTCCACTCGCGCATCTTCAAGAATCGTCCAGAGATCTTGAATGACACCTTTCTGGGGGAATAGTGAGAACAACTCGCTTAGGGTGTGGATGGGCTCAAGACTTTCCTGCACAGACCCATACCGCGCTAAGACATTCTTGGCCATCTCTTGCAAACGGCTAGAATCAATTCGATAGGTCCCAAACTCCA
>JAJDBO010000298.1 GCA_029261305.1 Nitrospirales bacterium | reverse complement strand
CCCCAAAGACCGGATCAAAGTTTTTGGCGAATTGCTCTGTTCCGGCATCCAGCTCTGCTTGCCCTACGGTAGTGGGCGAGGGGACTTGAATGGATTTCTGCAATCGCGAAGTAAAGCGAGTAGCCGTTTCAACAATTTCCGTGCGGTCTTTATGCCATCCCTCCGCGATCTTTTTCAAGACCGTGCCAAAGCCTGGGCGTCCCCATTTATCCGTCGGTGGGAAATAGGTACCTGCAAAGATCGGTTGTTGCTCAGGGGTTAAAAAGACGGTCATGGGCCACCCACCGTTGCCTTGGTTCATCGCCAGGGTGGCTTGCATATAAATTTCGTCGAGGTCTGGGCGTTCTTCCCGATCCACTTTCACGCAGACATAGTTTTGATTCATCAATGTGGCGATCTCGTCATTCTCAAACGATTCACGCTCCATGACGTGACACCAATGGCAGGCTGAATAGCCGATAGAAAGCAAAATGGGTTTGCCTTCGGTTTGTGCTCGTGTGAGCGCTTCTTCGCCCCAAGGATACCAGTCAACAGGATTGTACGCGTGCTGAAGCAAGTAAGGGCTGGTTTCGTGAATGAGGCGATTTGGGGGGCGATTTTTATTGGTGTCAGACATGACGGCGACGGTAACACTGGAAAAGAATATTGGTCAACTGAGGGAACCACGCATGAATACTTTCTGGAATATCTTTTTTTAAGATCGTATCCTGAAGTTGAAAATTCAAATCAGCGAACTTGAGAATCTAAGTCAGCGAAGTTGAGAAAGAGAATCATGATTAAGGAAAATTACCTAAAGTATTCTATTGACAGATTCAGAAAATGAGAGGTAGCATGAACCCGTGCTCGCAAAGAATACAGGTCAGATTTTCTTTGAAGGGCGTTTTGAAAAGATGAATAACGTTTCAGAGTTGTAAAGCAGAAAGGGGGCCGGTATGAAAGCCAAAGAAGGAGTGGTCAGTTTACTGAATAAAATATTGACGGAGGAATTGACCGTCATTAATCAGTACTTCTTGCATGCCAAGATGTGCAAAAACTGGGGGTATGATCGACTTCATCATCATGTGCTTGATCGAAGTTTTGGAGAAATGAAAGATGCACAAGTGATCATCGATCATATCTTGTATCTGGATGGGCTGCCGAACATGCAACGGCTTGGAACGGTCAAAATTGGAGAAACCGTACCTGAGCAATTGAAGTCCGATCTTGATAAAGAAAATTCCATGGTCAAGTTGATGACGGAGGGGATTATTCATTGTGTGAAAGTCAATGACTACACGACCCGTCATATCCTCGAAGACATGGTCAAAGACGAAGAAGAGCATATTGACTGGATTGAAACGCAAATAGAAACCATTAAGCAGGTTGGTCTTCAAAACTACTTGAGCGAACAGATTAAAAAAGAAGAGAGTTAAGCGTTTTCGACTCATCCGGGTAAGGCCCTGATGTTCATGCGGAATGCCTGTGGGTATCTCATGAGTGTCAGGGTTTTTTCTGTAGTGTGAGGCTTCGTTGAAATCGACGGCCTACGACCCTCCGTAATCCCATCAGCATTTTTCAACATTCCCCTAAGACCATATCGTGTATCCAGATACTAGAGTGAGATGCGTCATGGTTTTTGCTTGTCTGCATTCGGTCATGTTTGTGCTGCTGGGTATCGTCATTGGACTTTGGCAAAGATCTGAGGTTCACATAGATGACAGCACGTTAAGGTGGAGCAAGCGAGATTTTGTTGGAGTTGGCACGATCTGTGGATCATGATGATAAAGAAACGTCACCCTTGAACCGATTGAATCTTGGTAGACGTGTCACCTGGCATTTGAGGGGTGTCATGTGTCCTGCGCGAGGAGGAATGGAGGGTTTTTTCTCCCCCGCAAAGATAAGTAGTGGTGATTCTTCCTTCCGTGATGAGTATGTTGTTGATGGCCAAGAAAAGGTAAATGCATGGCGAAGGTATCGAAAAAAGTTGTCACCCCACAGTCGTCGGGTGTGCTTGAAAAGATTGCCGAAAAGCGGGCGGTTCCAGGGGTGGTTTCATTAACGGGGGCGATGTTCTTGTTGTATATGAATGCCGAGGCCGAGGGAATATGCCATCAGTTCAGAGTAGACCAGGACCGTGTTCGCAATGGGGATGCTGTCCCTGAGACTGATTCAGCTCATGGCGTGATGGGCCATGCGGTATTGCCACAAGAAATTTTTGACCTGTGTGGAGCGATTGAGCAGGAAGCACTGTCCATCAATGGTGCGAAAAGTGGGGATGAGATTCAATTGCGACGGGTGATTGGTGAATATGAACACCCTATACTGCTTCGAGGGTTTTTAATCCCTGGACATCAAGAGCATGAACCGCGTTTTTTAATACTCCTGGAACGACTTGGTCGGCGACCGCAGGCACCCTCGAATGAAGCCCAAAAATATTTTAATCTTACAGACCGAGAACTTGAAATTATTATGAATGTTGCCGAAGGGAAGACCAATCGAGAGATTGCCAAACTATTGGCCATTAGTGAACATACCGTGAAAGAGCATATCAAGCATGTGTTAAAAAAGACAGGAAGCTCAACTAGAACTGGTATTTTGGCGCAAATATTTCGTTTGTCTTGAGTATCTTTTTCAGAATGGCTTTTCGAGGATTTAGGGTTCCTTGAAACCGCAGCCTATCCAGCCTCTCCCTTCTTTCCTCCTTCAGTTTCCACTCTAAGCTTAATTTGGATGTACTCGCAGTTTCACCTTGATTCGCCTTATCCTACTCGCCATAATGCCCAAGCGATGGGACCCGAGCGGCTGTCACTGTTGAAATTTTTCGCGATTTTCGTCCATTGTTTTCAAATATTAGAGCTCAATAAGGTGGTCATGAAGGAAGAGGAAACAGCTCAGTCCGCCGCTTCCCATAGGCAAAAATGGGCCGATGAACAGACATTGGTCTCGGCCTTACGAGCGGGGGACGAAGCGGCATTCGGATTTTTGATTGATACCTATTATGGTCCCTTGTTACGCCTAGCGATGGCCCATGTGCCCTCAAGGGCGGTTGCTGAGGAGGTTGTCCAAGAAACCTGGCAAGGAGTGCTAGAAAGTCTCCCTCGATTTGAAGGGCGGTCATCACTGAAAACCTGGATGTTTCGCATATTGACCAATCGTGCCAAAACTCGTGGGCAACGGGAGCGTCGCTATGAATCCATGGATTCAGGTGATGGACAAGGCGATGGGAATGATGAAGGGTGGAGAGAGCCGGAGCGATTCATTCAGGCGGGCTCGTTAACCGGCCATTGGTCTTCTCTCCCAAGTATGTGGGATGAGGAGACACCGGAGAAACTGTTGCTTTCGAAGGAGAGTCGCGCGCTCGTTCAACAAGCCATTAGCGCTCTCCCCCCTGTGCAAAGGCAAGTAATCACTTTGCGGGATATTGATGAATTGGATTCAAAGGAAGTGTGTAATATTTTGGAAGTCACTGAGACCAATCAACGTGTGCTTCTTCATCGGGCAAGATCTCGTGTGCGAAAAATTATTGAACAACAACTAGAAGAAAAGTGACCAATAGACTGATGTCAAAGGATCGAAAAGGACAACTCATGCATCTGATGGCCGGCAATATGTCCTGTCAGGACCTCACGGATCTCGTTACGGAGTACCTAGAAGGAAGCATGACCTTTTCTGAGCGAGTTCGATTCCAGATCCATTTGGGGTTTTGCCAAGGTTGTCGGAACTATTTAAACCAAATGAAAGCCACGATTCGTACGGTTGGGAAGCTACCTGCCGAACCCATTCCTGATGAGGTTCGCGATGAATTACTCAAGCGTTTTCGTGCCTGGAAAAAGGGCTGACATTTTTTTCCAGAGATTGCCTTTCTGTTTGAAAAAATCCTAAGGTTAGGAAAGTACTTGTCTAGAATCAGCCTTCTGATTATTGGTAGCCCCACCATCTCATTCTGGATTAATCAAGAGGTGTTATCGTCATGGCATTGACCAACTCAACTATGTTGTCATTAGGAACTTCACTCCCCAGTTTTGAGCTTCCCGACGTGGTGTCGGGGAAAAAGATTTCTTCCCCACGTTTTTCTGAGAGTTCGGGAATTTTGGTGATGTTCATTTGTCGCCATTGTCCTTATGTGGTTCATGTGCAGGACGAACTCGCTCGGTTAGGAAAAGATTATGCTAAAAAAAATATTGAGATTGTTGCAATCAGCAGTAACGATGCAAGCAACTATCCGGATGATCGTCCTGAGCAATTGAAAGCCATGGCGCAGGAGCTTGCCTTCACGTTCCCCTATTGTTATGACGAGGGGCAGGAGGTGGCCAAGGCCTTCACTGCAGCATGCACACCAGATTTTTTTCTTTTCGATAGAAATCAACAATTGGTCTATCGAGGGCAGTTGGATGACAGTCGCCCAGGGAATGGCAAGCCTGTTACGGGAAAGGATATACGAGCGGCGATTGATGCCGTGATAGCCGGACAGTCAGTAAGCCAAGGGCAACGCCCCAGCGTAGGGTGTAATATCAAGTGGAAGTCTGAAAATTCGCCATCGCATTAGCCAGGGTGTTGAAATGAAACAAGGGTGAGGGATTTCTGAAAATCTCTCACCCTTGTTTTTAGCAAGGTCTAGGTTTTTGAAATTAGGCCTTTGGAGGCATGGGTTTCCAGGTGCTGTTCTTAATGTCGTCACACATAGATTGTGACATTTTGATCCACCCCTTGCCTGCGCAAGAGTTTTCTCCGCCGCATTCATTGTTTTTCCCACCGCAGTCGCCTTTGCCTTTACAGGCATTCACTCCGTGACATTGGCCAAGTGCTGCATGGGTCTCACCTTTGCCATAGACGCTCGGGCCATCAGAGTGAGCACACCCTGCGGCAAGTAAGAGGCCGGTCAATGCCGCACTCGTTAATAAACTTTTTTTGGAATTCATGTTGTGCAACCTCCTTGTGTCTTTAGGTCTTATCACTATTAGCTTTTCTTGGGCATGGCATTCCATTTCCCATCTTTCAACTTTTCACACATTTCTTTGGACATTTTCAGCCACCCTTTGCCTTCGCAGGAGTTTTTGCCTTCACAGCCATGGCCAGTGCCTTTACAAGCCCCATGACCTTTACAGGCGTTGACTCCGTGGCATTGACCAGCGGCAGAATCGCCATGACCGCCTTCGTGACCAGCCCCTGCATAGGCCGTCGAAGCAAGTAACAGACTTGAGAGTGCGGTGCTGACGAGAATAGATTTTGTGGAAATCATAAAGAACTCCTCCTTGTGTGTAATATGTCCCTCAAAATGAGTGACGTGTTTGAACCTTGAAGAGGCCCTGGCCTTCAAAGCTTTGCCCTCTGTTGTCGCCGGAGTGTCAGTCAGGGCGGCGATATGTTACGCGACTCGGAAAAATATTTCTGTGAAGAACCTTACAAAATGAGAAATTTTTTTATTTCCGAGACGCCACGATTTTTTTAAGGCGTGGGATTTTTCTTGAACACAATATCACCAAAATACGTCGTCGCGGATTCTTTGGTGTTATCCGTGTCCGTCATAATGGCCACCCCAGAAATGTTTGTGGGTTCCTCGCCAAAGGCATTTTTATAGTCTTCGTACACATTGTGTTCCTCTGTGACCCATTCGCCAATCCGTTGCTTCCCGCTTTGCGTCACGATCATTTGGACGTAATCGGTATAGGGATTTGGTAGGACTGTGCCAATTGGTGCCTTACTCTCCCAGATATAATTGATTGCCCCGGTTGGTGGATATTGGCCATAGGCGAGGTTAATGATTTCGAATTTGGCCTTCTCGAAAAATCCAACTTTGTCGCTGTCATATTCAAAGGTAATGTAAATCCTGGCCGGGTAGTCATCGCCCTCTTTTTTCGTGACGTCTCCATCCTGGAGAATGTTGTTTACTTTCCAACGCCATTGAACAATTGGGAATTCTTTAGGATTGATGGTGATCTTTCTGGTGAGCCCTGAAGACGATTGTCGGCTGGTGGCTTTGACCACGACCGTTTCGCTGTCTTTCACCAATTCGTATGTAGTGTGTTGCGGAATCTTTTCAAAATTGAGCGGTTCCCAACCATTGGGGAAAGGCCCGCCGGGCTCGGCTGCCGAAAAGGTACCCACTTCTAACTCTGGTCCTGCAATGGCATTTGTTATCCACAGTGGATGAGTCAGGCCTAGGAAACAGCTAAGGACCATGATTGATCTAGTGAGGGAGCGAACGAGAAATGACATGATCATGCCTTCTGCCAATGACACCTCTTCTATTATCGCATGCGAGCAAATAGTTTAGTCAGAAATTTTTTCTTGCCTGCGGTAAAGGTCGTTTTCCTCCAAGCATTGGCCACTTTTTTGATGACCTCGGCTTGGGTGGGGTAGGGATGAATCGTTCCTGTGATCGTACTCAGCCCTAAGCCACCTTTCATAGCCAAAGTGAATTCGCTAATCATATCGCCAGCATGGGCGGCGACAATGGTCGCGCCAAGAATGGTATCCGTCCCTTTCTTGACGTGGACACGAGCAAACCCTTCATCCTCTCCATCTAATATCGCACGATCCACCTCGTCGAGTTTGTAGGTGAAGGTATCAATTTCAATGCCTTTCGATTGGGCATCGGCTTCATACAGGCCGACATGAGCGATCTCTGGTGCCGTATATGTGGCCCAGGGAATAATAAGGGAATCCGTGCTGGCGTACCCAAGCCCAAAGGGGTGGGGGAACAGCGAATTTTGAATGACGATCTGAGCCATGGCATCGGCCGTGTGCGTAAATTTAAAAGGAAAACAGATATCTCCGGCGGCATAGATTTTCGGATTGGATGTTTGGAGTCGGGCATTGACCTTCACGCCTGTTCGTTTGTCGAAATCCACGCCAACGGTTTCAAGTCCGAGACCATCGATATTGGGGGCTCGTCCAATTCCCACGAGAATGTCATCGACTACCAGTTCATGGTGTTCGCCTTTTCGGTCAAAATGGACGACCTTTTCTTTCCCGCGAGATTCCACATGAGTGATAGATGAATCAAATTCAAAACATACACCATCGTTCACCATTTGGTTCTGGACAACCTCTGCGGCGTCGGCGTCTTCTCTCGGCAAGATATGATCGGCTCGTTCAAATAAGTAGACATGGCTCCCAAAACGAGCGAAAGATTGTGCCATTTCGCAGCCGATAGGACCGGCACCAATGACGGCAAGACGTGGTGGAAGTTCCGTGAGTGAGAAGATCGTTTCATTAGTAAGATAGCCCGTATCTTCCAGTCCCGGAATCGGTGGAGCGGCAGCGCGAGCCCCCGTACAGACGACGGCCTTGGCGTATTGGAGGGTTTTGCCAGCGACCTCCACAGTCCCTTGGCCGGTGAACCGTCCCTCGCCGATGAACACATCCACGCCCAGGCCTTTGTATCGATGTGCAGAATCCACATGACTGATTTTTGCGCGCAATTTTCGCATCCTAGCCATAGCCGCGCCAAAGTCCCGCTTGACCCCTTCAGGAATGTGCAAGCCAAACTCTTTGGCATTGTTCACCTCAGACCACACACGGGACGCTCGGATGACACCTTTTGAGGGAACGCATCCGACATTGAGGCAATCCCCGCCCATCAAGTGACGTTCAATCAATGCGACTTTAGCGCCTACGGCAGCTGCGACAGCTGCTGTTACGAGGCCTGCGGTGCCAGCCCCAATGACGACCAAATTGTAGCGTCCTGTGGGTTCGGGATTTACCCATGTTGAGGGATGCACATTATGGATCAGCTGTTGGTTGAACTCATCCATGGGGGCCATTTCGACTGGTTCGTCTTTGTGTGTTCCTGTCTGCATGAATAGTCCTTCCTCATAAGGACAGCAATGGTCCTTTTAGATCTTTTTCTGTTCGTGAGTCGGGGGTTTGATAAAAATGGTTGTATTTATCATGAGTGTTTCTTTTGGGTAAATTTCCGATAGGCAATAGGCATCAGTGCTAAGAGGCCAAGTAAGGTAAAGGCCAAGAGCACCGGTGGCGACGCAATTTCTCCAAGTGAATTGATGGTGCCTAGTTGGCGCCCGGCAAAGGCAAAGACGAAGCTACCAGGAATGATCCCGAGCGAGGTTGCGATGACATAGGTTCCGACTTTGATTCGAGTCAATCCAGACACGAGGTTGACCAAAAAGAAAGGGAATGCCGGAATTAACCGCAAGGTCATGAGATAACTAAAGGCATTTTGAGCGAATCCTGCTTGAATGGGTTCAAGCCGATCGCCAAATTTCTTTTCCACCCAATCGCGCAGTAAATACCGTGCGGCTAAGAAAGCCAGGGTGGCGCCTGTGGTTGCGCCAATATTGACTAAGGCGGTACCGAGGAGGCTGCCAAACAAGAAGCCGCCAGCCAAGGTCATGATCGCGCCGCCTGGCAAGGAAAACCCAGTTTGTACAATATAGGCCAGGATGAACAATCCCATGGCTGTGCCAAAATTGGCTTCGGTATAGGCGAGAAGGCTATCACGGTTGCTCTTCAGGGCATCGAGGGAGAAAAATTGACCAAGGTCAAAATAAAAAAAGGCCCCAATTCCTAACCCAAGAACTATGAGGAGGAGGATTTTTCCCATGGGATTAGGAGCGGTATCAGGTTGGGACGAGGTCGTCATGATTGTCTCCGTTGTTGGGGTTGCCATGTGAAGGCTCCGTAATGATTATTGGGAAAGTGTGACTATATCAGGTGATGAATGCCTGCTCTTCCTTCTACAGTCTTTCGATCGTTTTAACCGTTACAAGGCAGTCACCTCGATTCTGGCGAGCAAGATTGTGACAACATGGAATAGAAAAGGCTAGGATTTCCTATTTAAGAGAACCAGGAGGATGTACAAGAGCTTACATCGTTTTGTGCTCAGGTGGCTTGTAAAGGGATTTTGGTGCTGAATATTTTCAATCCGAGGAATGACTGAATGAGAACATCTCATATGGTGAAGTTAGCGATTTTGCTTGTTTTGGTCTTTGGCGCATACGGGATCTTTCAGCTGGTTGATGTGGAGGCTTTGTTAGATCCAGACTTCGTTGTGAATCAATTGAAAGCCATGGGCAGTTTGGGGCCTGTGGTCTTTATCGGACTTATGGTGCTCGCGGTGGTGGTCAGTCCCATCCCCAGTTTGCCGTTAGACATTGCCGCTGGGATTACATTCGGACCGTTCTGGGGAATGGTGTATGCTGTGACTGGGGCGGAGATTGGCGCCATTCTCAGTTTTCTCATTGGCCGGGCTTTGGGAAGGGAAGTGCTGGGGCGTTTGTTAAACACCAAGGTGAACTTTTGTGAAAAGTGTTCAGATCATCACTTGATGGGTTTGGTGTTCGTCGCGCGCCTCCTTCCGATTTTTTCATTCGATATCGTCAGCTATGGCGCAGGCTTGACGAAGATGTCGTTGAAAGTTTTTGCGATTGCCACGCTATTGGGTATGATCCCGTCGACGTTTGCCCTGACCTATTTGGGTGGCAGCGTACCGACATTGCAATGGCCGATAATCCTGTCAGGGTTGTTGCTGGCCGGGCTCTTTCTCTTCTTGCCGAAGTTGATACTCAAAAATCGATCAACATGGTGGGTGCGACTCATCCAAGGCGAAGCGCCTGAAGGTAGTGAAGCGCTGTCGCCTGCCCCTATTCAAATTCCCAATCCAGAAAGTAAATGTGCTTGGTGTGGAGCCAAAGAAGCGGGCTCGAAGTTATGAGGTGCGAGGTGACTTTGGAATCCGTCCGAGCAATTCTTCCGCAGGATAGGTAATGATTTCGGCTAAGGTGGGGTGATAGTGGGGGATCAGCATCAGGTCTTGAACTGTGCCATGGAAATACATCACGGCAATAAGTTCATGGATGAGTTCAGCAGCTTCGGGTCCGACAATGTGAGCCCCAAGGAGGGTTCCGGTGAGAGGGTCTGCCAGAAGCTTTACATGCCCATGGGTTTCACCAAGCGTCATGGACTTTCCATGGTCGTTAAATGGATAGGAGACGGTCATGTATGCAACCTGCTCTTTCCGGCATTCCTTTTCGCTGAGACCGACGTTGGCAACTTGTGGGTCGGTAAAGACGACCTGGGTTTTTAACCGATCGTTGTAACGGTGCGGTGAGTCATCCGGATGCATGGCATTCCAGCCCGCAATCTCTCCCTGTTCAATCGCAATGTGCACAATTTCCTGGATGCCATTCACATCGCCGACTCCAAAGATGTGTGGGTGATTGGTGCGCATGGTATCATCCACAGAAACTTTGCCGTTGTCCGTTTTGACTCCCGCAGCTTCAAGGTTAAGGCTGTCGATATTTGGTCGCCGGCCAAGGGCTTGGAGGACAATATCGGCCGCCACGGTTTTTTCTTCACCGTTGTGTTCAAAGTGCGCGACCTTTTGTGCCCCATTCTGTGTGAATTTATTGATTTTCGTCTTCGTGAATACGATCATGCCTTCTTCACGGAATCGGGCTTCGACCGGTTGCGCTAAGTCTTCGTCTCCGTCGGACATGATATGGCGGCTGCGTTGAATGAGCGTGACCTGTGTCCCAATGCGAGAAAAGAATTGGGCGAGTTCAATCGCGACAGCCCCACCGCCAAGCACAATCATCGATTGAGGTAAGTCGCGAAGTTCCAAGGCCTCGTCACTCGTGATATATCCCACATCTTCAAGGCCAGGGATAGGAATGCGCGACACCACTGAACCGGTTGAAATGATGAATGCCTTGGCCGTAAGCGTCTGAGAACCAACCTGCACTTCATGTGGTGAATTAAAGCGGGCTCGCTCTTCGTATAAGGTAAAACGCGAATCCTTCAATGCCTGAATTCGATCATTGGCAAACTCGCCAATGAGCTGAGCCTTGCGATCAATGATGGCTGAGAGATTGGCCTTGGCCGTGACCGGAGAGAGGCCGAATTCTTTTGCCCGCTTCATGAGCGACATAATGTCAGAGGAGCGGAGAATTGTTTTCGTTGGCATGCATCCCCGGAGAATACAGAGCCCGCCTAAAGGTCCATGGTCGATAATGCCGACATTGGCCCCCTCGTCGCGTGCCGTCCGCGCTGCGGCATAGCCCGCAGACCCGCCACCGATGATTAAGACATCATGAGTCATGGGTCGGCATGGTATCGTAAAGCTGTTCTGGCTACAATGGGGTGAATTAGGCTGGTAAACCTTGGATGAAAATTAGAGGGGAAAATATGCGTCATGGAATGATTCAAAAGGTCATTATTGTTGGAACTTTATCAATCCTCGTGGGATGTGCTTCAAAATCCGGCCCTCTGGCAGTCCTACCCATTTCTAGTCCCTCCGCAGCTCAGCACAATCTTGAAGGAATTAAATTATACAACGATGGGAACTGGAAGGCTGCGGAGGAACATTTTCTCGCAGCCGTGCAAGTTGATCGGCAGTTACCTGAAGCCCACTTTAATCTCGCACTCACCGAGCATAAGATTGGCCAGCATGATCAAGCCAAAAACCATTTTCAAATCGCCGGTGAACTCGCGCCGAACAATAAAGAAATAGTCGAGTCCTCAATTTATCGTAATCACCTTGGCCTATCTTCAACATTTGAACGACACATCAGTGGTGGATATCGCTATGAGTAGCCATGGTTAGTACACTCTTGTTTCCAACTTTCGTAATTGGGTGTCATTGGCTTCAACCAAAAAGGTTATTTGGTCAATGACCCGTTTATCTTCAGTTTCAATCGTGACTTTCCAATCCCCAGAGTTTAGGTGTTGTTTAACGGTATAGCTGCGGTAGCCGGATTCGCGGCCTCCGGAAATATTAATCGGGATGCGGTCTGTGGTGTGGAATGGGCGTTCGTCGGCCTGCTCTCTATTTGAGAATGGGCGGTATTGCCAATGATGGTAGATGGTCGTCTCGAGGCTTTTGGGTGCGAAAACGGAGATGAAGCAATAGGCTGGGCCTTCGCCTCGGATGACATCATCGGAATCCTTCATCCATTCGTACCACGATCCTTCTTCAAAGGTCAGGTGGTAGGAACCATTGGTCTTTTCAACCTGATGGTACATGCCCGCAAATTTAAGCGAGAGCGGAACTGGCGGAATCCAATTCAAAAAATAAAATCCAGTGAACACCGCGACCAAGCCTATTGCGGGAAGGCTGGTGAACATGGCCGTCCATTGAGAGGGCGTGGAGATGCCTCGGTAAGTCAGAGTCACTACTCGAACAACCACCGCCATGGTGAGTCCAACACCAATCAAGAACACGACGGTGTTCATATAGCCAGTGACCACGGGAAGAAAAAATGTAAAAAAACTAAATGTCACCAAGGCATACAGGGTGGTTTGCACGGTGAGGCCTGAGAGTCGGCTGTGAAAAAATTCGTTCAAAACGAGGACAATGACGATGACACCAAGGAAAATGGCTGATGAATTAAACGACGCGCTTCTGGAATAGACAATTGCGTAGGCGCTGAACAGGCTACCAAAGAGAAAATGCAACGCAGGAATATGATAGGGGCGAGTCTTGTGTAGAAGTGAAAGAACCGACCATTGAGAACTCTGCCGTGGTACCGTTGACCATTGCCCTAACTGCGCTCGTCCTGTGAAAATGATCAAGGTGCCAAGGAGGGTCACATAGAGGAGCAAAAAGAGATTATCGAACAGTCGATCAATTCGGGTAAGTGTGAAGGTATCGTAGGTGACGCCAGCACAAAATGACATAAACGGCATATAGGGTTTGCCTAAGAACCTTTGAATCGATTTCACTGCCTGGATCTTCACGAAAGCGTCCTCATGTTGATGTGGGATTAACAGCCATTGTACTTTGTCGCCGGATAGGATTGGCCGCTTGACGCTGGCCTGAATTGTATCGTAGGTGATAGGGTTTTCCCATAAAAGTTTGTTTCTTTATTGGAGAAAATCATTCAAAAAAAGGACGAAGTATGAGTCAATCTTACCATCGAATCCAGTCCTATATTTTTGTGGGCGTGCAATTTATATGTCTGGGTTGGATTGCTGTGACGGGCCCTTGGGTTGCGGAAACCCCGGCATTGTTGTCGCTAGAATTTCTAGGGGGATTTCTTGGAGTGTGGGCGCTATGGACGATGAAGCTTCGACATCTGAGTGCATTGCCGGAAATTAAACCGCAGAGTCCTCTTCAAACCGGGGGGCCGTATCGATGGATTCGGCATCCGATGTATACGGCCCTGTTGCTACTAACGCTGGCTCTGGTTATTGAAGAATTCTCCCTTTGGCGAGGGTTGGTCTGGTGCATATTAGGGATTGATTTGTTTTTAAAACTCCAATTTGAAGAAAAGTTGCTGATGAAGGCCTTTCCGGATTATCGGAATTACCAAACCCGTAGCCATAAGTTGATTCCTTGGATTGTCTAGTGTGACGGTTGTAGTGGTAATGAGAGGCTAGGGATGTTGAAGTGATTCGAGGCGTTTTCGGGCATCTTCAGCATCGGTAAATTTGGCATCTAGGGCTAAAGCTTTTTCTAAGGCAGCCATTGCCTTGTCGGTTTTCCCGCGCTCTGCTTCCACGACGCCTAAATGGTAAAATATTTCCGCCTGTTCCGGTTTTAATCCTGTCGCTCTCTTAAGGACTTCCGAAGCCTTCTCTAATTCTCCTCGTTTCCAATACACCCAGCCTAACGTGTCTTGGAAGGCGCTAATCTTCGGAGCAAGAGCCACGGCTTGTTCTGCCCATTCAACGGCTTCATCCAAACGAGCGTTGTGTTGGACGGATATCCACGCCAAATTGTTGAGTGCAATAGGCTGTTTTGGATTGATCGAGATAGCCGTACGAAAGGAGGCAATGGCTTGATCGAAACGTTTATTACGTTCGTGAAGGAGGCCGAGTTTGACGTGTAGCCCAGGGATTCGAGGGGCGAGGGTGCGGGCAGCTTCATAATCTTCCAAGGCTTTGGCGTCCTGTTCTTGGAGAATCGATACGTCTCCTCGTGCCATGTAGGCTTGAACAAATTTTGGTTGTGCGTGAATGGCTTTATCAAAGGATTCACGGGCTTCCTTCAATTGTTTTCGCGTCATATGAATTCGCCCTAGTGCGAAAAAAGGAAGAGGGTTGTGAGGAGCCAACTGTCCTGCTTCTAGGAACTCCAAAACGGCTTGGTCAATTTGGCCAGTGTTGGCTAATGCTGAACCCAGACCGAAATGAGCCCCAGCATGAGAGGCCTGTAAGGCCAGGGCTGTTTGGTAGGCTGTGATGGCTTTGTTAGGTTGGTTGGATCGTTGGAGATAAAAATCTCCCAGCTCCAAGTGAAGTCGTAAGAGTTTGGGTTCTAATTCGATACTGCGCTGGTAGGCGGCCTCCGCTTCTTCAAGCCGGCCTTGTTGTGTGAGGTGCCTACCCCACAGTTGATGAATCAAGGCATTTTTTGGTGCCACCTCAAGCGCTTGTTGAATATATTGTTCCGTGACCTTCGGGGACTTTTCCTTGAGAGCAATTTCAGCCAAACCGATCATCGCTCCTACGTGGGCAGGAGTTTTTTTCAAAGTGGCAAGAAACGCATGTTTCGCTATGGCAAGGTCTCCCTTGGCGAGTGCCGATAAGCCCTGCTGGTAGTCCATGGCACTCGGTGGGGTTTTCGGTTGGTAGAGAGGTGTGCCAATAGTCGCACCCAAAGCCGGTGGGCTAAGAGCCAAAAGGCAAATTAGGATTATGTGGCGAAATCCCAGAATGTAGGTGCAGGTGTGGTTCATCGATAATCCTGTAGGGAGGGATGTATTTTAAGAAATCAAAGGACAAATTCAGAATACGAGATGAGGCGCGGAGTGGCAATGCCAATTTAAGAAAAAATGGATTTTTTAAAAAAAAATTAACGAGGCAAAAAGTGGAAAAATATATTCCTAAAATAAGTACACAAATACTTAAAAACTAAGAGTTTTATGATTCATTTAGTAGGTATAAACTAGTAGTAAAAAGGTTTAGTAAACTGTTTTACCCAAAACGAACGAGTGGAAACTTCAACAAACCTCAATGTGTTTTTCCTCAAGGTCGTCCTCGTTTAACCGACAAATCGAACAGTAGTCGTGTTCAGCTTCCAGCCATTCACCTATTTTTGAAATTGGTCATGGATGTGTGTTTTTTTTGTCGATAAAATTGATGACCACTCTCCGTGGGCAGTTTTACATTTCTCTATTGAAGTCCTCCATAAAAACTAGGTTTATATGAAACGACGAATTCCTATTGATCAGCTAAAACCAGGAATGCATTTACTTGGCTTGGATCAGTCGTGGTTTAAATCTCCGTTATGGTTTCATCGAGGACCGGTGAAGTCGCACGCCGATATTCGTAAACTCATGGAATCAGGTGTTCGGGAGGTAACTATTGAATCTGAACAGAATTCTGATGGGCAGGGTTCGGACAACGAAACGACGATCCTAGGAATCCAGGGAGGTGTCGAGCCATCATCTCCAATGCCCAGTTTGGCTGAGTCTCACCATGAAAATGGATGTGTGCATAAAGAAGATGTCGTGAGAAATTATTCAGATTCCTCCTTTGACCTGAATATATTTGAAGAAGAGCTTCGCCTGGCTCAAGGGGTGCGGACCGAGGCCATCTCATCCATTAAACGAGTGTTTGAGGGAATCAAAACTGGAGTGGCCTTAGAATCAGGTCCTTTGCAAAACGTGACCCAAACCTTATTTGATTGCATTAAAGCTCGCGAGGGTTGTGTGCTGGCTGATGCGCAGTTACAACGGATGATGCAATTTAATGCGTCTTTATTTTCTCATGCGGTGGATGTATGTGTGTTGGCCTTAGTCGTGGGTTATCAGTCGAAATTATCCGATCAACAACTCCAGGATTTGGCGATTGGCGCGTTGTTACATGATGTGGGACAGCTTCGATTGCCACGTAATCTTCTGTTCAAAAAAAGTACGTTTTCTCAGGAAGAGCGCAATTTGTATATGACCCACCCCAAACTTGGCGCATCGATTTTAGCCAAGACGGAGGATATGTCTGAAGCCTCGCGTCGGATAGTTCTGGAGCATCATGAGCGTGTGGATGGGGGTGGATATCCATGGGGACGAAAAGGAAAGACGATTTCCCGTTTATCGCAACTCGTGGGTTTGGTGGATCGGTATGATGCCTTGGTGAGCAAGCGGGGAGGGCGTCCGCCGCTTCCTCCGGGTCTCGCTATTCGTCGATTGTACCAATTAGGCATTGAGGGGCAATTTGCCATGGAATGGGTTGAAGCGCTTGTTAAATGTTTGGGCCTTTATCCCGTGGGCAGTATGGTTGAATTGAGTACTGGGGAGCGAGGTTGGGTTGTTGGGATCAACCAAGCGGACCATATGCTCCCCAGAGTGAAACTTGTGTGGAATAAAACTCGAAAAAAACTCTCCTCCTTCCGGGTAGTAGATTTGTCAGAGTATCAGTCGGGTCAAAAACCCGTTCGTGTGGTGCGAGTCTTGAATCCCTTTGAAGAAGGTGTTCAAGATGAACTGTGTTTCTTGCCTGAGAGACAACACGTCTCCATATAGATCAAGCGTCTCGCCATTTTTTTCTTTTTGATCTTCTCAATTCACAATCATTCTATCCAAAATTAAGCCAAGGTCTTGATGGCCCTGTATGTTCTTCGAAGGTTGCCCCGCTGAGCGGGAGTGTATAAAAAAGAAGCATTTCCCACCTACCGGTAAATCGTGTACCCTTTTTTCTCGACTGTTGATGAGGTGGTTGAGGGGGAATGATTATGTGGAGGATGGTTTTTACACCCCACCATTAATGGAGTAATATGTTGTCGTGATTTACTTTCGTACGAAACCAGACGCGGCGTTTGAAGCCATTCTTCAGGAAGCCTTGTTGAGTGAAATGACCGAGGTGAAAATGTTGGCTGATGGGGGAGCGATTGAATCATGGGAGGGGCTCTATCCTCATACCTCAGCGGCTTGCAGTCCCTATACCGCGATTCGCATGATGGGGCAATTATTAGCTGCGACTAGAGATGCTTCGGTCTATCAGCTGACAGATATCCACTGGTTGTTACTCTACGAATGTCTACAGAACTTTTGTGCCATTCATAATGAGTTAGTCGAAGATGATGGTCAGGCCTTACGCACCATCGGGGCCTTTCGTATTAGCCAAGTGGACGAAGAGGGGATTATCACCATTTACTTTTGGGATACGGATTTTTTACTTCGATCCTTGTCAGATGAGGATGACCTGTTTGCGAATGACGAGTTTGACGAAGAGCCAGAACGCGAGATGCCCCATGACCTCATCGATGATTCGGAAGAAGCCGATATTCCCCAGTTAGAAATAGTGGAAGAGGTCGCGTGGATTATCCCAGACCCAGCGGCCTTTTTTCGAACTGGGTCCATCGAATATCCAGATATATGAGAGTGATGCGTGTTGATTACGCGAATGGCCATGGAACATTTGTGACCCCAAAACCTGCTGTGCTGTGGAGAGTTTGGAGCTATGGCGAAAAATACCATTCAAGATTTTCAACGGGATCCCTACTTGCGGCTCATTCGTCCTTTGGTTCAGGCCTATTTGGGGTTTTACCGAGTTGGCAATCGGCATATCGAAAGTATGGGGCTCACTGGCCCACAATTTGATGTCTTGGCCGAACTTGGCGGAACCAAGGGCCTGACCTGTGCCGAACTCGGTAAGGCGACGCTGATCACCAAAGGGACGTTGACTGGGGTGTTGGATCGATTAGAAGCCAAAGGATTATTAACACGGCACTCTGTGGAGGGGGATCGTCGAGCCATTCACCTTCAATTGACACCTGCTGGTGAAGAGCTCTTTCACACAGTGTTTCCGCTACATGCTGAATTTATGCGACCGTTTATTCAGCAAGAATTTTCATCTAAGGAAGTAGACGCGTTTCGCACGCAACTCTTTCGTCTCCGAGATAGTTTTGAAACAGAACCGTTGCGCTCAACGAAGAAGGAACGAGTGAAACATGGAAAAGCCCGCTGAGACCAGTTGTCCGATTCACGACCCGATTCAACGACGGTGGAGTCCTCGAGCCTTCACGGATCGGCCGGTGGAAGAAGAACATTTAATGCAATTGTTTGAAGCTGCACGATGGGCCTCTTCGTGCTTTAATGAACAACCCTGGCAATTTATTGTTGCAACCAAAGCCACACCGAAAGAATACGAACGAATGCTCTCTTGTCTTGTCGAAGGCAATCAAGAGTGGGCCAAATTGGCACCTGTCCTAATCCTCACCGTGGCGAAGTCCACGTTTGATCACAATGGGAAGGCAAATCCTCATGCTTGGCATGACATGGGTTTGGCCATAGGCAACTTGGTTATTCAGGCTACGACGTTGGGACTGAGTCTACATCAAATGGCAGGCATTCTTCCGGATCGCATTCGGGAGGTGTATGGAGTTCCACCTGAATTCGACCCGGTCACGGCCTTGGCGTTAGGTTATGCAGGCGAGGCGTCGCTTCTCCCAGGAGAATTTGGTCAACGCGAACAAGCCTCACGTACGAGAAGGTCTCTGGCGGAAATTGTGTTTGGTGGACAATGGGGGCTGCCCGCCTCCTTGGCAAAATAACTTGAAAATCTGGTGACAAAGACGTGGCTGTTGTAGATCTGCCTGATGAAGTCATTCTTTTGCTAGGAACACACAAAGGAGCTTTTTTATTGAAAAGCTCAGCGCGTCGTGATTCTTGGAAATTAGAGGGCCCCTTTCTCAAAGGATATCCCGTTGAGTATGTCGTAGCTGATCAACGACAGGGAACGAGATTATTTGCTTCTGTCACCAATCCCTTCTATGGCCCCTCCATTTCGGTCAGTCAAGATTTAGGGCACACCTGGGAATCTGTTGAGGCCAGTCCACGATTTGACGAACACCGGGGGCACAAGGTTGAGCGTATTTGGATTGTGGAGCCTGGGCGAGCGGAAGAGGCAGGTGTGTTGTATGCCGGTGTTGATCCGGGCGCTTTATTTATCAGTCAAGATCACGGTCAACATTGGGAAGAGGTACAAGGGTTGACAGATCATCCGACACGGGAAAAATGGTTTCCTGGAAATGGCGGCATGTGCCTACATTCCATCGTGTTGGATCACGGAGATGTCAACAGGATGTGGGTAGCAATTTCCGCAGCTGGCGTGTTTTACACCGAAAACGGCGGACAATCATGGACACCGCGCAATAAAGGGATTCGGGCCGAGTTTTTGCCAGACCAGTACCCTGAGGTTGGACAATGCGCGCATAAAATCATGGCGCATCCGAGCAAGCCCGACCACCTGTATCTGCAAAACCATGGTGGTGTGTATCATACGGAAGATGGTGGACAGCAGTGGACGTCCATCGAGGAAGGGTTGCCGGTCGTGTTTGGTTTTCCGGTATTAGTGCATCCGCACCAACCAGAAACTATTTTTGTGATTCCGCTCGTCAGTGCCGAAGAGCGCTATGTGCCCAAGGGTAAGTTGGGAGTTTACCGGTCACGCGATGCGGGGACCACATGGGAAAGGTCAGACCAAGGACTGCCTCAAAAGGATTCCTGGCTTAACGTCTTTCGACAATCATTTGCAGCAGATGCGCTTAACCCATGTGCCTTGTACTTTGGCACTAGCACTGGTCAAATCTTTATGAGTCAAAACGATGGCGACTCTTGGACTCAACTGGCCGACTTTCTTCCGCCTATTCTGAGCGTTCGCACGTGTGTGGTGTAATCGATGGCTCGATCTCCAACTATTCAAGTGAAAAGAATCTACGAATCTTCTGATGCCAAAGATGGCTTCCGCATTCTGGTCGATCGACTTTGGCCTCGTGGCATAAAAAAAGAAAACGCTAACATCGATCTTTGGCTCAAAGAAATTGCTCCCTCAGACTCATTGCGGAAATGGTTCAATCATGAACCAGAGAAATGGGATGAATTTAAGAAGCGGTATGGCAAGGAATTGAAAGAGAATCCAGAGCTTGTCGATCAACTATCTCGGCACTTAAAGAATGGTAAAGTCACATTTCTTTTTTCTGCAAAAGATGAAGCGCATAATAATGCTGTTGCTTTGAGAGAATATTTTTCAATCGTTCGTAAGGTTTTTATTTAAGCAGGTTTTTGTCGCCAGGTTGCTCAACAAAGGACCAACCGCTGATTGAGAACTTGTGGATGCGGACGATCCTAAATGCCTGGCTGATGCTATCAATCGCAAAAAAAACAAGCCTTTATTCTTCAAGGAAAAAATTTCAAACCTGGGATGTGGATTTTTGTGGACGGTTGGCGCTATGCTCAGTCTATAGCCTTCGATTCACAAACAGCCGAACACATCGAAGACCCCGTCAACGCCGTGGGACTCTATAATATTAACTCCGTCCTCAACCCCGACGACCTGCAAAACAACGAGTTTCCTGTACCTGTGATGCAATCTGCATCATTTTAATGTTGTTTCTCCGAAGAGTTTTGCCCCACCAACAAACAACATTTCTTCTCCATTGCCATAGATGTGTTTTTTTTCCAACCCTTTGCCTGGGGGCTGCGCTCCCAGGCTTGAGTCCTTTCGCGGTTTTGTTTTCATAAATTGCAGGGCATAGTTGTGGCAGGAAACAGCATATTTTTCTTACGAAGTGAAAATTCCTTAGCAAGTCTATCCGCCTAGAGGCATAACTGTATCCATTTAGATACGATTTCTAGAGATAAAAAGATTCTTCTCCTTCCCCTCCCTCATTGAAACCCTAAATTGTTTATTCCTGTCTAGATTTTTTTGCTAGGCGGAATGCCAAAAAATTACCCTATTTTGTCTGGCATAAATCTTGTAGTGATAGGGTTAAAGGATGACAAATAGCGGACTGAGCTCTATTAGTTGGCGATACATATGGAAATATACCCCAAGGAAGTTGGACCGGTTCTAGTGTTTTTTTTGGGAAAGGTTTTAACACCAACATGAGCAAAATCCATACTTACAATTGAGGTGCCAAGGGCCTGAGGCTCACGGACATTTTCTAGAAATGATTTGTGAACCGACGTAGTTAAGGGGATTTCCTCAAAACAGAGGTGGAATAAAAGTGCATCGGGAAGCAACGCCTGAGTCACCGTGTAACAAAACACCACAATAAGGAGGCGGTCAATGTCACACCCAACAATAGTTGAGAAAACTTTTGGGTCTGTTGAGCAATTGCAGAGTACTTTTGAGCCGGACGAGCTTTTAGATGAGGAGCGCAACCTACTTCTCAGTAAAGGAGAATTGCTGGATATTCAAACATACGTGCGGCAAGGTTTGAGTCTTCCAACCAACAAAGAAGATTTTAACAAGAAATTGGAGATAGAAACGGACGAGGATTATAGTGAATTTGAAGAGCTAAGAAATAAAATGCTCCTGGCGTACCAGGGTGTTCATGGTAATTGCCAATTCTGGAATGACCACGTCAGTAAAGAAATAGACGAACTCGCAAAGGATATTGTGGACTACGCGATGCGGAGTGTTAAGACCTACAATGACTTGCAGGCGTTATCGGATCAACTTGGTGATCATCCCCGTGAAGACCAGGATGCGATCCAAAGACATTTCCTGAGAAGCATCAATGCCCTCATTGAGCAGGCAACTGAACGAAAGGAATCCGCAGCTCAGCTATTAAAAACATTGGCAGCGTTCCGTTCAAAAATGGGTGAGAATCAAAAAAATCTGAGTGGGATAAAGGATGAAGCTAGTAAGGAATACAATGCCCTTGAAAAGGAGACCAAAGAACTGAGTCAAGAAATTAATACGTTTAGGGAACAGAATAAAAAAGACCTGAAGGAATATAATAAGCAGGTCGCTATCGCCGCAACAAATTCTGCTTTAGTTGCAACGTATTGGTGGTTTGTTGGTATCCCGTGCGGGATTGTAGCTGGAATCGCATCCGATAAAGCTTTCAAGTTAGATCAGGGAATGAAAACCGCAAAGAAAAAAATTGAAGCCAATACTAAGACGATGCAAAGAAATCTAGCATTGATGACCCTTTATAACAACGCGAGGCATGCTGTTGATGATTTCACGAAAGATCTCGAAGGAAGTGTCGTGCCACTTGTAGAAAAAATCGAGCAGATTTGGCAACGGATGTCGTCAAGACTTGAATCAATCACGAAGATTCTGGATCAGAGTAAAAACAATGCCGACGCCCTATTACGTGCTGTGAATTTTAAGGAGGCCAGTGATAAGTGGCTGCTTGTTAAGGCAAAAGCGGACCACTGGCGGTCAATTGCAAAGGTAGAGTTTGTCGAGTCCAACGAAAAATAATTTTTGTAAGCCGCGTGGTGCCTATGGAGGATCAGTATGATGACAAATGCAAACCTGCAGCAGCTGTATTCCCAAGTCATTCAACGGGAAAAAATTCCCTGCACAGAGGATGAGAATGTTTTGTCTGCAGATCGACACCTCATTGTCAGGCGACCGTACGTTGATCTTGTAGAGCTCTATAGAGAACCGCACTTCAGAAAGGCTCCACTTTCGGTTAGCATTCATGTGGATACGCTTCATATTCCCAGAACAGTCGTGTTTCAGGATCATTTTCTCAGAATCACCGCCCGCCACATCGATGCCTCAAGCAATGCCGGTCTGGTTCTTGATCATCAAAAGAATGATCGAGCAGGATTGCAGTGTTTCGCTTTGAAATTTAGCAATAACCTGGTAGGCGGTTGTATCAAATCATCAGGGACGAATGAGCGATTCACAATGCAACCAGAAGACCATGATATTGGTTTTGAAGTGTCAAGTAATGGGGGGCAACTTTTTACTAAATCTCATGAGCGGATTCCTAAAGCCTTGCTGCAAGAACTCGGTCCCTTTCCCCGCTCGCTCGTTACCACGTACCAACTTGCCGCCTGCCTTGCGGCTGAACATCCTAAGCTGGCTATTCATATGCTACGGTGGGTGGTGGTTAGCACACGGGACTCAAAATACCATTGGTATTTGGGTGAACAGAGCCAGGCTCTACTGCTTCAAATCGCCAGCAAGGTTCAAGGTTTTCATTTGGTGCCATCGCTAAGCCCACGGATATATGAAACCCAAGCCGAAGCCTTTGTGAAAGCTGCCGAGAAATTTGACGAGGAATACAAGCGCTTTGAAGACCGTGCTATTGATATAGGCTCCCAGAAGAAAATGTTGGAGATGGATCGTGAACGCCAACAGGATACCATCTCCTATGTCGAAGGACTCATTTCTCTCCGCCATAAAGATGTGAAACGAACGCTCAAGGCACATCAATTAGCGGAGGGGTGTGTGCGCAGTCAACAGCATATTCTGGCGATGGAGAAAATTGATTTTGAAGCCGAACTTGAGCAGTGGCGTGCCGAGCAGATTTTAAATGCTGCCGTAAAAGGCTCTATAGCAGCAGCCACGGCTGTCATCAAAATCGCCGTACAACTTCCTGCAATATTCGCGGGTAATCCTGCTCCCCTTTTAGCGACCGCTGGTGATGTGGCTGGAGAACTGACGGAAATAGTTGAAGCTTCTATTAAGGTTCCGATGGAGGCGCTATTAAAATCCAAAATAGAGGAAGAGAAAAAAGAACGGAAAAAGGCCAAGGTGGCAGCCCTAAAGGCCGCGGGGGAAGCCGCCTTTGAAGGGGGGAAAGGGGTCGCCAATGCTATTGGACAGATTGTCTCGGTCTGTCAGACAGCCCAGACCGCTGCAAATATCGCAAACCAGTTGCTTGTGAATGCACAACAGGGTCCCGAGGATATCTTTCTGAGTGGTGAATCCCGCGAAACTCTTGAATCTGTAACAGGGGGCAGTGAAGGCTGGGAGATATTGAATAAAGAATTTTATCTTGCCCTTAAACCCTTGTTGGATCAAAAACTTCCTGGGGCTCTCAAATATCACACTGAATTAGAGAAGTTGATCATTTACGGGAAAGCCATTTGCGAGTGCCGCCTCGCCTATGCCCAGTCGGTTGCTGAATATGGAAGACAAAAATTGCAAAAAGACTACGAGCAGAGGCAAAGTGCGCGGCTGGAAAAGTATTTTGATAAGGCTGTGAAGGAGATAGGGCAACACCAAGCCTTACAGCAAGAGATGTATCAACGATACCTTGGTATTAAGACCAACGTGTTTTCAGCTGTCGATAATTATAGCCGTGCGTATTTCTATTGGGCTCTACGGGACTCACCTATAAAGGCAAAAGCCACGTTTTCGAGTACGGTCCCTCAATTGTGTCATCATCTTGCACATATTGCGAAAGACTATGAGAGGGCGCTGGATTCCTTTGAACCTCGACCACAAATTTTTAAAGATAATATTATCCGTATGGAGGATACTTCGGTAATCGATTCGTTGCAGAAGATAGGGGTCGCTAATTGGATCGTCAACCTTGACCACCCCACTTTTAAGGACTACGAACGTGTTCGGATGAGTTTAGTCCAGGTCAGGCTAGTCGGAGTTCCAGACGACAGGCTTGTGACACTCTGGCTGACGACATCCGGCCGCTTTCGAGATAAACGGTTAGGTAAGGAATATTCCTTTGTTGCTCGTCCCCTACGGTGGTTGCTTAAATATAGAAACGGGAAGGACCTAACGACAAGTTTGGTCCCCCAATCAATGCAAAGGGCGTACTTCATGCCTACGCCTTTCACAGATTGGACGCTGATTGTTTCTCAAGAAAAAAACCCGGGTCTGGATTTAAGTAACCTAACCGCAATTGAATTAAAGGTTAGCGGCAACTTTATCGCCAAAGGTTATACTTGATATTCTACTCTTCTCCCTATTAAGACCAACGGGATGGCAAGTAATGAACTCCTGTACCGGGGTTGCAACCTGGATTAGTGAGTGAGCTGTCCTCAAAGAGTTTTGAACTACGAGGGGACATAGTTTCTTCCCCGCTGCCATAAAACGTATTCTGCTTCCCAAACTCTCTGCCTGGGAGGTCCCTCGCTCCCAGGCAGAACTTTCCTGACTTCTTCTTTCGGGCTGACCCCCTTTTGTCATACTGAGGTCACGAAGCATCTCGCACCCAACAACTAGATTGGTTGCCAAATTTTGACCCGGGGCAAAATCAGATCCTTCGCCCGCTAGATCAGGATAACAGAAAATCTTATGGAAGGTATGAATACGTATTGCCTAAGATTTAATGGATGCCTTCTAAAGAGTTGTGTTATAAAAGGCTATGGTTCCCAAGACCCCCATTGCGACGATTAAAAA
>JAJDBO010000297.1 GCA_029261305.1 Nitrospirales bacterium | reverse complement strand
TTGTCGGTAACGAGTTGATAAAACCTTAATCAAAGCATACGCATCAGTCAGCGAAGTAGGTTCAGGAGTGACAACAACCAGAATTTCATGGGCGATCAGGCTAAAATACAGCACATTTGGGGAAATGCCTGCGGCGCAATCAATCAGCAGTAGTTCAGGGGGCGTGGATAAATTCGAAAATTGGGTTTGCAATTGAAGTTGTTGGTCTTGGCTCAAGTTTGTCAGGTCTTCCCCTCCAGACGTCGCCGGGAGAATGCGTACGCCTGCTGGCCCCTCCACCACAATTTCTTCCAAGGTTTGTCTTCCCGCAATGACATCTTCTAAAGAATAGAGAGGCGTGAGTCCGAGTAGCACATCAAGGTTGCCCAGGGCCAAATCTGCATCCATGATCATGACACGCACACCTTGTTTGGCTCCGGCTACCGCAAGGTTTGCAACAACATTGCTTTTCCCAACTCCGCCCTTTCCTGAACTCACGGCTACTACTTGGACAGGGGAAATGATTTGCTCGGCGCTGGCTCTGGCTCGTAGCCCACTCGCTTGATCAATCTGCGTGACCATGGTGTATTTCCTTATGATCCAAAAGTTGATGTAAACACTGCTCGTTTCTAGATGCTCGTTGCCAGTTGCCCGTATTTCGGATCTTTAAGACCCGCTATTCTTTCGAGCGACGAACAACCAATCTCTCTTTAAGCCACCGCCTGCTCCTTCACAACCTGTTCCCATGCTGAAAAGAGATCAATGCGATCCACGATTAATTTCCGCGTCGCCTGTTCTAAGTCTTCAGGAACTCGTTGTCCCATGGTGAGATACGAGACCGGAAGCCCAGCTTGGTGGATCAAATTAAATAAGCGTCCAAGATGCGGGCTTTCATCTAATTTGGTGAGAAGCACTCGATGCACCGGGATACTACTATACCGACGCACAATCTCTTCTTGTACTGACAAATCCGTAGGCGCTGATAACACCAAATGGGTTTCCATGGCCATTTTTAATTTCACGATTTCCGCAAGTTCTCTATTGCCTTCAGGGTCTTGGGGACTGCGCCCGGCAGTATCGACCAAGACCAATCCGGCATCGGGGTGGCGGGCCACACATGCAGGTAATTCTTCTGGAGTCACTGCAACTTCCACAGGAACTTTTAAGATTCTGGCATAGACACGAAGTTGCTCAACAGCAGCTACGCGATAGGTATCCAGCGTCACAATGACGGTCTTCATTCGCGTGGGTCCTTGCGTAAATTGACTCGCGAGTTTCGCGATCGTAGTGGTCTTTCCAACTCCGGTCGGGCCAACAAGCATGACCACTTTTTGTAGCCCCCCAGGGGTCGCCAAAGGACCGGACACCGAGATGGCCTGCTCCATGTGGTCCCGCAATAACTCCGCCACGGTTTCGTCACCAATCGTATTCCCAGTTCCGAGCGTTTCACCGACGGTCCGGACGAGATTGGCGGCAAGCGAGGGATTGAGTCCCGCCGCCACCAGAGCTTCATGGTACACGCGCATATCTTTTGGCAGTGAAGATAAGCGGTGAGTCGCCCGTTCTGCCATGACCTCTCCCATGAACAAACGAAACGTTTCGAGTTCCTGACGAAGGGGAGTCATCACGGAGTCAGCTTCGGTCCGCCCACTTCGTAATTCCTTCATTTCCTCACGTAAGGCCGAGAGCTGTTCATTCACTGGGTCGAGTAACGCCGCGACCTTAAACTGCTCTTTAAACGACGGTGCCGAGAAGGGCTGTTCTTCCACGGGTGGTTCATACCAAGGATTGGCCGAAACCACCTCAGGCAGGACATTCTCTGGCTGTCGAGGCGGTGGATACTGTGGAGCTTCAGATTCCTTTTTAGGGACTGTTCGATCAACCGCAGCCGTCACTTCGATCATTGGTTGACTGAGCAATCCAAGAAACCCACCGCCTTTATTAATTCGGCGTGTGGACACAATCACGGCCTCTGACCCCAGTTCGGCTTTCACCGCCCCTAAGGCTTCCTGCAGAGTTAATGCTTCAAATCGTTTAAGCTTCATCTGGCATCCTCACCACTTCAATGGCTTGAATTTTGGCTTTCACATCGACCTCATTTGGAGAAAGCACCGTCAACGCTTGAACACCTGGTGCTACCAAGCGATACACCTGTGAACGAATCACATGAGAACAGAGCAGCACAGGCTGATAGCCTCGTGTAATGACTCGTTCAATGGATCGTCGAACATTTTCCAGGAACGCATTGACAAATGTAGGGCTCATCGACTGCACTTCCCCCGTCGGACTTGGCCGCAATGCGTCAACTAACCGTCGGTCTAATGCCGGATCCAAACTGATCACCGGGAGCAAGCCATCGGGGGAGGTGAATTGACTAGTAATGCTCCGCCCCAAACTTTGTCGCGCATAATCTGTTAAGGCTTCAGGATCCTTGACCTGAGGAGCATAGTCCGCAATTCCTTCCAGGATAGTACGCAAATCTCGAATAGATACGCGCTCTTTGAGGAGATTCCGCAAAATTCTCACCACACTGCCTAAGGGTAACAAGGTGGGAATCAAATCATCCACAACCTTAGGGTGAGTTTTGACAATATTGTCTAGCAAACTTTGCACCTCTTGACGACCAATCAGTTCATGCCCATTCGCTCGGATGATTTCAGTGAGATGCGTTGCAATCACCGAGCCACAATCCACCACCGTATAGCCTTCGACCTGCGCCTTCTCTTTGTTCTGGGGAGAAATCCATAACGCCGGTAACCCAAAGCACGGATCTTGACCTGGTTTTCCTTCCAATTCGCCTGTGGCCTGGCCAGGATTAATGGCTAATAAGTGCCTTGGGACGACTTCGCCTTTGGCCACCTGAACCCCTTTCAGAAGGATCGTATAATCATTGGGGCGAAGTTGAAGATTATCGCGAATATGCACGGGCGGAACGATCAAACCTAGCTCCTGGCCAGTCTGTCGTCGAATCCCTCGAATCCGTTCAAGTAACTCCCCTCCCTGTGCCACATCGACGAGAGGAACGAGTCCATATCCCACATGCAGCTCGAGTAAGTCAGGCGGCGTGACCACATCTGAGGCATCCGATTTCCCCGCCTCTTCGCCTTTGGCTTCGGAAGAGGGACGTGCTTCCTTGGCAACTGTTTTCTGTTGTTCTTTGACCGCATAGGCTAACCCGGCCACCACACTCCCTAACAATAAGAAGGCAAAATGTGGTAGGCCAGGAGTGAGCCCCAGTAGGAAAAGAATGCCGGCTACCATGCCGATAACATTCGGGTTGACCAAGAGTTGCTTGGTAATTTGCTCCCCTAAATTAGTCGAAGACGCGGCCCGCGTAATGATAATACCGGCTGCCGTCGAAATAATAAGAGCCGGAATCTGGGCCACCAGCGCATCACCCACGGTCAAAAGTGTAAACGTACGTGCCGCTTCCACCAATGGCATGCCATATTCCAACACACCAATCGCCAACCCGCCGACAATATTAATCACAATGATGATGATGGAAGCGATCGCATCCCCACGTACAAATTTACTTGCACCATCCATCGATCCATAAAAATCGGCTTCTTCGGCAATATCTTCACGACGAAGACGTGCCGTAGTCTCATCGATTAATCCCGCATTGAGGTCCGCATCAATACTCATCTGCTTTCCTGGCATGGCATCCAAGGTGAATCGCGCAGCCACTTCTGCGATGCGGCCCGCACCTTTTGTAATCACCACAAAGTTGATGATGACTAAGATGGAGAACACGACGATTCCCACCGCGAAATTTCCGCCGACGACGAACGACCCAAACGCTTTAATGACTTCGCCTGCCGCCGCCATTCCTTCACTGCCATTGAGGAGAATGACGCGAGTGGAGGCGATATTCAATGCCAATCGATACAGAGTCACCAGGAGGAGAACGGAAGGAAACACCGAAAAATCAATCGGACGTTTCGCATTCATGGTCACAAATAACACGAGAATCGACAGGGTTATGCTGAAGGAAAGAAATAGGTCGAGAAGTAGGGGTGGCAGCGGGACGAGCATCAACATCAACATGCCAATGACGCCTACAGGCAACAAGAAATCACTATACGAGCCGTAAGCCCCGCCTTCAGGTTCCATGGTGGTCGTTATGGCCATTTCTTTTACCCGGTCATCCTTTCATGCCCTTGTTTCAATCGATACACATAGGCCAGGATCTCTGCGACCGCTTTATACAAGTCCATCGGAATACTGCGCCCGACTTCCACCAGTTTATACAGCCCCTGCGCGACCGGTTTATTTTCTACAATTGGAATCCCCGCCGATCGAGCCACCTGTTTAATTTGCTCTGCCACATATCCTGCGCCTTTGGCCATCACCATGGGCGCATCTGATTTGTCTGGATCGTACTTTAACGCCACAGCCAAATGGGTGGGGTTGGTGATCACCACATCTGCGTTAGGGACCGCCTGCATCATCCGCTGACGTGCCCGGTCCCGTTGCAGACTCATGCGGCGTGAACGCATTAACGGGTTTCCCTCGACATCTTTCATTTCATCTTTCACTTCTTGTTTGGTCATCCGTTGATCTTTTGAAAATTGCCAGCGTTGAAACGCGAAATCGCCGACAGCCAGAACCAACAACACCAGACCAATGGACATCACCAATTGAAACGAGATGATCCCAATTCGGTGAAAGACCTCTTCAATCGACATTCCGGGCAATTGCACAATTTCTTGAAGGTGATCATCAATGATGACATAGGAAATGCCCGCTAATATGGCGAGTTTCAATAATGTCTTCACTAACTCGGCCACACCACGGAGAGAGACGATTCGCTTCAATCCTTTCATAGGGTTGAGTTTTGAAATTTTTGGTTGCAATCCGTCTTCAATCCACAGCGGTCCAGTTTGAAGAACCGTCGCCAACACACCAACAGCGGCAAGGACCAGGGCAAAGGGCAACACAATCCCCAGACTGCTTTCGCCCATCTCGATCATGAGGGCCTGCAAGGTATCGGGCGTCATGACTTTGGTGCCGGCGGTTTCAAACCAATCGGTACTCGTCCGTTGAAGATGTTGCCATGCTAAGGGTGCCCACATGGCAACCATGCCCATGGCCCCAAAGAACACGAGCACCGGACTAAATTCTTTGGTCGAGGGAACCTGTCCTTTCTCACGTGCTTTATCCAGCTTACGTGAACTCGGCTCCTCGGATTTCTCCATTCCATCTTCGTTCTCAGCCACGGCCCATCTCCTCTAACAATCCCAGGAGTATCCCCTCCAAATCTAAGATCGTTTGCTGAAACAACGAAGAAAACAGGGGCAACCCAAACCCCAGGACGAGTAAGCCCACACTAATCGTCAGGGGAAACCCCAAGAACAACACATTCATTTGAGGCATCACTTTTCCAAGAATCCCGAGCACTAAATAAATAAAAAAGGTTGTGGCAATCAGAGGCAACGCGAGTTTCACTCCAAAATTAAATGTCTGCTGCATGATTTGGACCGCGTCCACCAACAACGGCGGATGAAACTGAGCCCCCAGCGGAGGAATCAGCGAAAAACTCGCTCCTAAGGCGAGTAACAAGAGGTGATGCCCATCGACCACAAAATAGAGCAGCGAGGCAATCATGACCAAAAAGCTTCCTAGCACCGGCACTTCAACTTGCGTCACCGGATCTAATTGAACCGCGACACCAAATCCTAATTGAAAACCCATGACGCTCCCAGCGACCTCGACGGCTGCCAACAGTAACCGAGTCGCAAAGCCCAGAAATACTCCGATAAATAATTCCGTGGCGAGCCCAATAGATAATTTCACTGGCTCCAACCAGTCTGGGTTCAGCGTTGGGCTGACAAGCGGACCAAAGGCTAAGGCCACCGCAAACACCATCATCGCTCGAACTCTCAGCGGCACCATACGACTCCCAATAATGGGAAATGCCGCAAGAATGCCACCAGTTCGGACGAGCACCAAGGCAAAACCCCAAAATTCCTGTAACCCAATTTGAAATTTTGCCATAAAATGCTACCGAATATAGCCGGGGATCCCCCCCAAGATCGTGGTCATAAATCCCAGATACACTTTGAGTAACCAAGGAAACCCAAGCAACATGACGAGAAAGATCATCACAATCTTCGGGACAAAGGTCAGGGTCATTTCATTAATTTGCGTCATGGCTTGAAACGCGCCAACCATCAACCCCACGACTAAACTCAGCAGTAACATGGGTCCCGCCACAAGCATGGTGGTTTCGATCGCCATCTGAGCCACATCCAAGACAGTTTCAGGGGTCAATAGAAACACCTCACTCAGAAGTCGTTCGTATCTCGTCGCTAGTGTCTCGTAAAAGAATTAAGGACGAAATGCGAACGACGAAATGCGATTCACGGTATTTAGTTGAAACTCTGCATCAGTGATCCCACAACCAGGAACCATCCATCGGCCAGCACAAACAAGATTAATTTAAATGGTAAAGAAATCATGATCGGCGGCAGCAACATCATACCCATCGACATGAGAATGCTCGCCACAATCATATCGATCACCAAAAATGGAATAAAAATCAGGAACCCAATTTGAAACGCCGTCCGCAATTCACTCGTCACAAACGCTGGAATCAGCACGCGCAGAGGAGTCTGATCCGCGACGTCTGGCATCCCGACGCCTGACAAATTGATAAACAGTTCCAAATCTTTTTCACGCACCTGTTTCAACATAAACATTCGAATTGGGATTATCGCCTGTTCAAGCGCATGTTCTTGGGTAATTTGTTCTTGAAGGTAGGGATCCAAGGCATGAAGCTGCACTTGTTCCCATACCGGCGTCATAATGAATAACGTGAGAAATAAGGCGAGACCGACGACCACTTGGTTTGGTGGCGAATGAAGAGTCCCCATGGCTTGGCGCACTAATGCCAGGACAATCACCACACGGGTAAACGACGTCATCATCATGATGAACGCCGGCGCCAACGTAAGCGCCGTGAGCAACATAAGAATTCTGATGCCCATGGTATACGATTGTGGACCA
>JAJDBO010000296.1 GCA_029261305.1 Nitrospirales bacterium | reverse complement strand
AACTGGAATCTGAAGACTCTGAGCTAATTTGGTGATTTCCTCCTGAAGTTCTTGCTCGGTGACCGCCACGCCTTCTTTATCCGCAATCGATTCAAGGATCAGTCCAAGTTTGACCCGTTTTTTGGCATCAGGGGCTAAGTCCTGCTGCAAGCGCTTGACCTCGGCCTCCCAATAGGCCTGATCATCTGGACCATGCCCAGCACCTTTTTTACGTTGTTCATCCATCAAGCGTTGTCTAACCATAGTTTTGACTTCTCGCTCGACCAATATCTCAGGAAGATCAAAGTGATGCATCTCCACAAGCCGCTCAATGATTTGATCTTTATGCCCTTCTTCGACCTCACGTTTAAGCGCATTCTCTAATTCGGTCCGCGCTTTGTCTTTGAGTTCCCCAAGATTTTCAAAAGGTCCGCAATCTTTAGCAAATTCATCATCCAACGCAGGAATGTGTTTTTGTTTCACGCCAACGATGCTAATTCGAAACGTTACCGACTTCCCAGCCAATCGTTCATCAGGATGGGTCGCGGGATATTCTTGAATGACTTCCGCGGTTTGCCCTTCGGTTTTCCCCATTAAGACTTCGTCAATCTTAATGCCCACAACAGGTTCCTTCGATCCCACCGGATGAAGATGGCCATCCTTTTTCGAGCCTTCAACCGGTTCACCATCAAGAAGCCCTTCGATATTGACGACAGCAAAAAGACCTTCATCAAGGGGAGTGTCCTTAGGCGCTGCATCAATTCGGGCTTGAGATTCCCGCAATCGTTCTAGTGCCTTGTCCACTTCTTCATCTGAAATTGAACGGGGATCAGGTTTGAGCGAAATTGGGTTAGGCGGACGATAATCGCGCAATTCAATTTTTGGTTTTATCTCGACCGTCGCGGTAAAGATCAAAGTGGTATTGCGTTGAGCTTTCATCCGCTCAAGCGGGGGAATTTCCACTAATACAGGAGAGACATCTGCTTCCTTCATCGCCCGGTGATAATAGTCCGGCACCAAACGTTGAATGACATCTTGCTCTGCGGCCTTCCCATAACGCTTTTCTAACATAGACATAGGAGCCTTGCCAGGACGAAAACCTGGAATGCGTGCTTGTCGTTTCATGTCAGAGTAAACCCGATCAAATTCTTTATTGACGGCGTCTTCAGGAACCTCGATTTTAATTGCACGTTTAACGGGCCCTAATTCTGTCACTTCCAATTTCATGATGCGTCTCTACCTTAATAATGATTTATGAATAAATCGATGAAAAGATGACCACCGAAACATGGTGCGAGAGGGGGGACTTGAACCCCCACGGTATACCACGAGATCCTAAATCTCGCGCGTCTGCCAATTCCGCCACTCTCGCATTAATCGATATTTTACTTGTATGAGGATAAATGGAATCGTGGCTCACGGGTCTGGATCAAAACAGAGGGCCATTTCCCTATGTCACAGACCCTTGTTTGCTAAGCTGTTTTTCCTATTTACCCACACCTTGCGTGTAGTGTCAACGACGAAACAAACCGCCTCTTGTCTCTCGCCACTCGTATATCGTGAAGATTCGGTAATGCTGGACAGGAGCGCCTTTTGACCCTGTGCGATGAGCATACTTTATCTTGCCACATCTGCGCCAAGTGAGTTATGGTGAATGACTATGGGACTGAAGAAACTTTACCTCGATATTTATGAACAGTTTGCTAAGAAACACGATACCGTAGAGGGCTATAACTTTCAGGAAAACCACCAGGGAAGCACACGTCCCAAACTAGTCGCATTCAAGGACAAGGTGAAATGGTGGACCCTCGACCGCCCCAAGCGACTTACCCTGATCAAGCAAGAGCGAGACAAGCAACAACAAGACATTCTTGCGATTAAGCAGTCACCCAAGTCCACACCCCCATCACCTCAAACCTAACGCAGTCCAACCACACATGTCCGAGCTCGTCAGGGCCACTCTTCAATTATACCAGGAAGTCTTCCGCGCCACGGCTTCCTCATTGACCAGGAATTGGATTCTTATTGCCGCAGTTCTTGTTCTCGCTATTTTCATGTTTCTTATCACGGCGGTGGCCGCATCCTTAGGAATGCTCGGAGGGTTTTTGCTTGGGGCTGCGAATGCGTTTGCCGTAGGGGCGCTGTTGAGTCTCGTGGAACAAGCGGTCCTCAGCACAAGACGGATGACCTGGGAAGACCTCTGGAAAGCCGGTGGTCAATATTTTTGGGATGTGATTACGATAGGGTTTATTGTTTTGCTCCCACTGCAATTTCTGCAAATGGGCATGCAAGCCAACCCCTATGGGTCTGCCATTGTTTCCGCGGTATTTTTCTTACTCTTTCTTCTTCTCAATCCCATACCAGAGATTCTTTATCAATCTCGCTTGGGTTCACCCATCGACAGCCTGAAGGCGAGCTATGAGTTTGTGCTAGAGAATTGGATTGAATGGTTTTTGCCATTGGCCATCGTTCTTGCACCATGTGGGCTTTCATTTTTTTTTGGAATATCAAATCAAGGTGGTCGGCTTGTCGGGCTAGACTTTCTACAATTGCTTCAGTTGCCATTTGCTGTGCTAGGCCAGTTCTTTTACTTTCTCGGGATTCCGTCATCCCTCGCCACCGTTATCACCCTTCTATTAACCCCGATCGGAGTCGTCGCGATGATGTTATTTCGCGGATTCCTCTTTAAGGCACTACACGGATCATCAAGACGGCAACGCCAATTTCGTGCCAGGTCTCTGGGTTCCTAAAAAACGTGAAGTGTCATGCGTGAAGCTTAGGGAACAATACGACCAAACTTCTTTCCCGCTTCACAAAGCGGGGTTTGAACAACCTCTAATAGGCAATCCTTGTGGACCAGAGGGACCCGTGATAATATGTCGAACTTCGCTGAAAGTGAGGAAAATACCTTCTTATTCAGCCTAAAACTCGCTCATTGATATGGCGCGGAGAGGTGCGAGAGTGGCCGATTCGGCGTGCTTGGAAAGCACGTGTACCGGCGACGGTACCATGGGTTCGAATCCCATCCTCTCCGCCAGCCTTAGCCAAGGCTTCGGTTGGCAGGCCTGAGAAGACAACATCTGTAGATTTTTGGGAAATCGAAAAGGGGCTGGGCCCTGTGCAACAGAATCTTGTGAACCCCGCCAGGTCCGGAAGGAAGCAACGGTAAGCAGGCGATTTTGTGTGCCGCAGGATCACCTGGCCCCGGTTTTTTTATTCATCATTCCTGATGGGTGATGCATACAATAGAAGGTAAAAACAGCCGATTCATCATACATGATAGACTCCGCATAACCTCCCATGGAATACCAAGTCTCCGCCAGAAAATTTCGTCCAGGCACCTTTGAGGAACTCATTGGCCAGCCTCATGTCGTCCAAACATTGAGCAATGCGATTCTTCGCAAACAAGTGGCCCATGCCTATCTGTTTTCCGGGATGCGCGGCGTGGGAAAAACCACCGTGGCCCGTATTCTGGCAAAAGCACTGAATTGCGAAAACGGACCGACCTCGGATCCGTGCGAACAATGCGAAAGTTGTAAAGAAATCAGCCGTGGTAATTCAGTAGACGTCATTGAGATCGACGGGGCATCGAATACCGGGGTCGATGATGTTCGAGAACTTCGGGAAAATGTGAAATATTCCCCGTTCCGTGGCCAGTACCGGATTTACATCATTGACGAAGTGCACATGCTGTCAAACTCCGCGTTTAACGCATTGCTCAAAACACTGGAAGAACCACCCGCCCATGCCGTCTTTGTTTTTGCTACCACTGAGGTCCATAAAATTCCTGCCACGATTACCTCACGGTGTCAGCATTTTAATTTCCGCCGTATCCCACGACGGGAAATCATCGCACGCCTTCAAGACGTCGCCCAACGCAATGAAGTGATCATTGAGGAA
>JAJDBO010000295.1 GCA_029261305.1 Nitrospirales bacterium | reverse complement strand
CAGTCGTTGGGCTTCCTGGTGTTGCACGGTTTCTTGTTCAATCGTTGGGACTTCGATGGTGTAGAGGTACATGCCGAGTCCGGCGAAGATGATCGCGAGTAGGAGAGTCGTCCGGTAAGATGTCATGGGGTGTCTGTACGTTTCATGGTTGTTGGAAATATCACTGGTGGCGGCTGTTATTTACAGCTGGCTCCGTCGCCGCCAAATGGTGATCCCGAGAAATAGAAGGAGCATGGGAACGGAAAAGACTTGCACCGCCAGGAGCATATGCTCTTGGGTTGGGTTGGGAATAAAAGGGGCAAAGGTTGGATCTTTCGCAGAAATGGATATCAGGGCCTCTTCCTGAGTCAACCAGGAAATTGCATTCAAGAGGAAGTCTGTGTTCCCGGGAAACTTGGCATACGCGTTGCTCGCAAAAGCCGAATTGCCAATAATGACAACGGCAGGGTGTGGTGCTGCACCGTTTCCGCTGGCGAGTTCAAGTGCGGCTGCAAGGGTGAACGGTCCCTTGGAGTCTTTGACTGCATCGAATTCTGGCGTGTTCTGGGAGAAATCTGTTTCTGCCCAGCTCTCTTCTGATGATTGCGTGAGAGAACTAAACGTCCATCGGAATGCGGCGGTTTGTGTAAAGCTCACGCTTTGGGACACAGGCAATAATATTGGTGCGGTGAATCCTTGGGTAATGGCATGTTCGGTAAAGCGGCGAACGAGTAATGCCGTTGGGCTTCCTTGGGAAATACGATCTTCGGGATCAACGATAATTCCCGGCCCTAATGTGAGGCCCCATTGTGTTAACAGCAGATCGAAACCGCTTGTGGTTTGAGGGTCGAGTAAGAGGAGCACCTTGCCGCCTTTTTGGACAAATTCAGAAATGAGATCAATCTCTGCATTGGAAATGGGTTCGCGGGGGCCTGCGACAATGAGTACCGTCGTGCCTTGAAGGATGGCGTCGTCCTCAGTCAACAATCCACGATCAACCTCATATCCCTGTGTCTCCAAGCGTTCCTGGAGAAATGATAGCCCACCCTTTTCCGTATCCTTGCTGCGTCGTTCTCCATGACCTTCCAAAAACACAATGTGTTTTTTCTCATCCTTGCTCACTCGAATAATCGCGCTAGTGAGATTGGCCTCAGAAGGTTTTGTCACTTGAATGGTTTGGGTGCCACTCTGAAACACGGCGGTGTCAATTTTGGTGATATCAAATTCTTTAGCGAGTTGAGGTTCTTTTTCAGGATCAATAAATGTCACCAAGAGATGAGCACTAATGTGAGCGTAGGCATCCAATAAATCTCGATATGCTCCAAATCCTGGACTGCGTTCATGGGCGAAGACGCGAATAGTCACATCCTGTTTGAGTTTTCCCAAGACCTTAAATGTTTGGGGGGCTAGAGAGAAGCGCTGAGTTTCGGATAAATCCAATCGGCCTCCATGACGAATAACAAGGAAATTCACAATGACCAAAATGCCAATCATCAATAGGATTGCCAAGATGCTGTTAACGCCGAGTCTGGTGGATCGTTGTGCGGAAAATGTTTTCAGTCGTTTCCAATTGCCCACGAGGTATATCGCTAGACACAGTAACCCGAGTCCTTCCAAGGTGGCGATGGCTCCCGGACGAGAGGGATCCACTTCAGATAGCACCAGTCCACTTCCGGCGAGTACAGCTCCCAAAATTCCTAACATGGGCATGAGTGATTTTATTGCCATCGGTGAGAATCCACGACTCGATGAGCGATAAATAACATCAATATAGTACCTGATAAGTAATACACGATATCTTTTGCCTCAAGCAGTCCACGAACAAGACGATCGTAATGCTCGGCAAAGGAGAGATAGGACATGACGGTGCCCAAGGTCGTGTCGCCGAGCATGGCGCCGAGTCCACCCATGAGCCAAAAAACAATGATGATGCCAAAACTTAGGAAAGCCGCGACGATTTGATTTTCGGTCAGTGTTGAAGCCAGGACCCCACAGGCGAGAAAAAACGCACCTTGCAAGGCCAAGCCGAGATAGCCCGTTAAGATAGGATCCCAATTAAATGCGCTATAGAAGGAAAGGACCACGGGTGTTAGTCCGGTTAATCCCAATAGTCCAAGATAAATGAGTAACACGCTCATAAATTTGGCGGAGATGATTTCATTGATCCCGATGGGCGAGGTTAGCAGTAACTCGATGGTGCGTAATTTTCGTTCTTCCGCGAAGAGGCGCATGGTCAGCATGGGGAGCAGGAATATGAGTACGATGTCCAAGCTGTGAAAGATAGGCCGGAACACTAATTCGTTGAGATTGAGCTGGGCATAAGTATTTTGCATTTGCAAAAACCTGATGGCTTGTTGTCCCGCATTCACAACCATGAGATGAGCTAAGAATCCTGAAATAAAGAGGAAGACAGCTCCGACGACATAAAACACGGGTGAAACCACAAAACAGCGCAGCTCTTTAGCAATGAGTGTGTTGACTGGAGTCATACTTGTGATGGATCCTTCAGTGGTATGGGATGTTCATCCTGTTGGGTGAGTTGGAGAAAGACTTCTTCTAGCGATAACGACAGGGGCTTCAACTCTAAGAGCCCGACTCCCAGTCCCACAACGAACTGTGAAATATCTTCACGAAGGTCACGACCCAATTCGCATTCGATAATGCTTGTTTCGGGTGTGGCTCCTTGGACAACATGCAAAACTCCGGGAATCGAGGCCAGTCGTTCAAGCCAATCCTGTGAAGGACGCTTGACGGTGAGGCTCATTTTTTCGGATTGCCGCATCCGAGAGGAGAGTTGTGCTGGTGTATCCTCAGCAACAATATGGCCTCGGTCGATGATGACGACGCGATCACAAATTGCCGTCGCTTCTGATAGAATGTGTGTACTGAGAATGAGGGTGTGTGAACCAGCTAGGCTCTTAATCAATTCTCGAATTTCGATGATCTGTTTGGGGTCAAGGCCCACAGTGGGCTCATCAAGAATCAGGACCGGTGGATCATGAATCAGAGCTTGAGCTAATCCCACTCGTTGGCGAAACCCTTTGGATAAATGACCGATCACTCGATGCCGAACTTCACCAAGGCCCAGTTGTTCAATCACGTGAGCCATGCGACTCGAAACCCGGGATGCGGATAGACGTTTGAGCTGTCCGACAAAGGCTAAATATTCCGTTACCGTGAGTTCTTGATACAAAGGAGGTGATTCCGGCAAATACCCAATG
>JAJDBO010000294.1 GCA_029261305.1 Nitrospirales bacterium | reverse complement strand
GCCTTGGGGACAACACCAGGGCGGGTTCATAATACCGGTAATATGAAGTTTGACGTGGTGCTTGCAGGATTAGATAGTCATTCGAATAGGATGAGTACTCAACTTCTTGAACTTCAAGAGGGCGAAGTGCTGATGGTGGCGGGAAGCACGCATCCCAAGGAAGAAGAGGTGCTGTTATCGTGTTATCAAGAAGCGCTCAAGGACCATCCTCGTCTGATCTTGTTGCTGGCCCCGCGGCATATTGAACGGAGTGACCAACTTGAAGAGACGATTCGAGCGTTTGGATTTCACGTCATGAGACGAAGCCAGATTGGTGTGAATGGAAAGGTTACTTTTAGCCAAGCTGGGCCAAGGGTCATTGTGCTCGATACTCGTGGTGAGTTGGCCCATGCCTATGGCATAGCCAGCGTAACCTTTGTGGGAGGCACCTTTGTGCCGGTGGGCGGTCATAACCTTCTTGAACCGGCATCTTGGAGAAAGCCGGTGCTTTTTGGTCCTTTTACTGATCATTGTCAGGAGATTGCAGACCTTCTGCTGGAAAGCGGTGGTGGTCGTCAGGTCCGCGATGGAAGCGAGATGGCATCCTTGGTCGTGAATATCCTCAATGATCAATCATTAGCAGATCGTATGGGACAAGCGGCTGGTCAAGTCGTTCTGGAAAATCAGGGCGTCGTCAAACGAAACGTGGAGTTTCTGCGCCCATTGCTTGAGTCTCACGCGTAATTACATTTCGACGAGTCATGAGGGCTCTGAGTGCTGACCAACCTATTGACCTTTCCCTACCAGTTTGTCGTGTGTGTGCGTCTTTGGCTCTACAAGCATGGGTGGAGGACATCGCATCGATTGCCGCGTCCCGTGGTGAGTGTGGGAAATCTTACCGTAGGTGGAACCGGAAAAACTCCAATGACCATGTGGGTCGGGCAATATTTGGCGGCAAGAGGAAAGACTGTGGCGATATTAAGTCGAGGGTATCGCCGACATTCCCGAGAGAAATTTCTAATTGTCTCGAATGGCAACGAGATCTTGGTGGGTCCAGGTGAGGCTGGAGATGAACCTTTTTTAATGGCGACCCGATGTCCTGGTGTGATCGTCGCTGTGGGTGCCAATCGTTACCAATTAGGGTGTTGGGTGTTGGACCAATTGGCTGTCGATTGCTTTGTCTTGGATGATGGTTTTCAACATATGTCGCTTCACCGCGACTTGAATCTTTTACTGGTCGATGCTTCTGATTCTGTCGGTATGCAGGCTCTCCTGCCGGTTGGGCGTCTGCGTGAACCACTCTCTGAAGCGCAACGGGCGACGAATGTGATTTTTACTCGCGTAGAGGACCTTCAAGATATGGAATCTATGGGACAACTCTTGGAAAGGTCCGTGGGGAAATCTATCGATCCAATTGCCACACGCATGGAAGCCGAAGGTTTTACGTGCGGCAACGGGGACCTGACGAAGGATCTCTCCTGGTTGCGTGGGAAACGAGTATTCATTTTTAGTGGCGTGGCAAATGCCCCTTCATTTCGGCGATTAGTAGACCGTCTTGGCGCGCATGTGGTTGACGAGTGTATTTTCTCTGATCATATGACTTATTCACCTGAGACTCTTAGCCAAATTCATGAGCGGGTGGAAAAGGTCAACGCTCAAATTCTTGTCACCACAGAGAAAGACCTAGTGAAAGTCAAACCTTTGTGGCCATATCCTGATCCGGTATGGGCGCTTTCTGTGGGCATCCAATTTCTTGAAGGACAGGATAGGCTTGAAGCTCAGTTACTCAGCATTTAGTTAAAGAGGTATGGTGCCTAGAAAAATACAGACCGATCACATTCGACGGATTCTGGTTCGAGGACCAAATTGGGTTGGTGATGCGGTGATGTGTACTCCTGCATTGCAGGGGCTTCGCGAGGCGTTTCCTGCGGCGAAGATCACCTTCCTTGCCCGTCCGGCTGTGGCCAATCTGTTGAGGGATGATGTCAGCTTAGACGAAACGATTGTAGATGAGCATAAGATTCAGCATGCGGGGATTATGGGTCGGTGGCGACTTTCCAGGATTCTGCAGTCAAAAGGTTTTGATCTGGTTGTGTTGTTTCCTAATTCCTTTGATTCCGCATTTGTGGCATGGCTCGCAAGGATTCCATGTCGGCTTGGATATGCCACTGACGGAAGATCCTTGTTATTGACACCTGCGATTTCTCTTTCTCCTGCAACCAAAAAAATACACCAAGTTCAATATTATGAGGAATTGATTCGTCCGTTGTGCCCCTCGTTCTCTTCGCGACCTCCGACATTACAGGTTTCGAAAGAGGACGAGGCCCAAGCGGTTCAGCTTTTTGCAGAACATTCGATTCCGGCTGATTGCCAAATACTCGGGTTGAATCCTGGTTCGATGTATGGAGGAGCTAAGCGTTGGTTGCCTGAGCGTTTTGCCGAAGCTGCCGATCAGATGATCGAAAAATTAACAGCCGAAAAAATGGTTCTTGATGAGGTGAAATGTGTCATTGTTGGTGCACCAGGGGAGGAAGGCTTAGGTCATGACATTGCTGGTTTGATGCGGACTCATCCGGTGGTCCTTTCCGGGAAAACTTCGCTTGGTGTGCTAAAAGCGGTCATTCAACGATGTCGGGTATTTTTGACCAATGATACCGGTCCCATGCATATCGCGAATGCGTTGGGGATTCCCGTAATCGCGGTGTTCGGGCCAACTGATCACACGACGACTTCACCATTTCGCTCTGGGTCGGTTGTGGTGAGAACTCCTGTGGATTGTTCTCCCTGCTTGCTTCGAGAGTGCCCCATTGATCATCGCTGTATGAAGGGTGTGACAGTTGAACAGGTCGTTCAGGCGGCTCAACAGGCGGAGAGGGATGGTGATATCCATCCTGGTAACACGTTGCGGGTTGAGTCCTAATGTCGGAAGACCAAAATGCGGCGACAATATTTTTTGATCGTGATGGCACATTAAACCATGATACGAGTTATATCAAAACCCCCGATGAGCTTGTGTTATTTCCCGATACGCTTGCAGCCATTAAGCAATGCAATGATGCCGGAATACGAGTGGTCGTGGTGTCGAATCAATCCGGGTTGGCGCGAGGGTATTTCTCTCAGGGGGATTTAGATTCGATTCATCAATATTTGTGCGATCTTCTTCGTGATGGTGGGGCTTGGATTGATGAATTCTTTGTCTGTCCGCATCATCCCGATGATGCCTGTTGGTGCCGAAAACCCAATCCTGGAATGATTGAACAGGCCTTCGCTCGATATCCCATCACTCTCGGAAAGAGCTATGTGGTAGGTGATAAATATATCGATGTCGAGCTTGCGGCCAAGGCACAGGTCAAAGGATTACTTGTGAAAACAGGACCGTCAAGTAAAGAGGCGCTTCGCATGATCGATGCCAATCATCTTCCCGTTGCGTACGTCGCAGAATGTTTACTGGACGCTGTGAAATGGATTCTCAATGATGTCAAAGAGGCGGAAGTTGGCTAACGGTTGGATTCTCCTGAAGAATTGTAGGAGTTTATCGGGTGTGATGGGTGCAGAGTGGTGTTGAAAATCAACCCTGAACGAATCCTCATTATAAAGCCGAGTTCCCTGGGTGACATTATTCATGCGTTGCCCACGCTTGCCGCGTTGCGAGCAAGATTTCCTAAGGCTTGGATCGCCTGGTTGGTGAAACAGCAATGGGCTGAAATCCTTGACGGCCATCCATGCTTGAATGAGGTGGTAGGCGTAAATTTTGAGGTCTCGAAGTGGTGGGGAATTGTTCGGCTTCTCAGAAACAAAAAGTTTGATCTTGTGGTGGATTTGCAAGGATTGTTTCGCTCAGCCTTCCTTGCCAAATTGTCCGGCGCTGCAGTTGTCGTTGGATTTGCCCAAGGTCGTGAGGGTAGCCCTTGGCTGTATTCCCATTGTGTAGACCTTTCCATTCCAAAAGGGCAGTCCTGGCGTTTGTGGAACATGCATGCGGTCGATCGAAATTTAGCCATCGCCAAATGTCTTGGGGCAGAATGTGAAACACCAGAGTTTTGCTTACCCAGCGATGAAGATGATCACAAATTTGTTAATAGCTTGTTGAAGTCCAGTGGTGTGACGGACGTTGATTGCTTAGTCGCGATTGCCCCACTAACTCGTCAAATTATTAAAAATTGGCCATTAGACAGATTTGTGCAAGTCGCGCAGACTTTGGCGGAAATGGACGATGTCAAGATCCTTCTCCTTGGAACGGAAGACCAGGTGGTCAGTCAGTTATTTGAATCAGCATTGGGCTCTCGATTGGTAAATTTGATGGGGAAAACTCGCGTTCGCCAGCTCAGTGTTATATTTGATAAGGTGCAGCTGTTAATTACGAATGATTCGGCACCGTTACACATTGCTTCTGCACGGGGAACTCCGCTTGTCACGATCTTTGGCCCCACGAATCCAGAGGCCACTGGGCCATATGGTATGCAACCTGGTTCTCATCTTCTGACGCATGCTCTTTCGTGTCGGCCTTGTGGTCAGCGAACGTGTCAGAATGAACATCAGCTTGAATGTTTGACCTCAATTTCAGTTAGGGATGTCGTAGCTAAGGCTGAGAGTATTTTGGCTGCGAATTAGTTGAGTCTGGAATTTAGCCCATAGATATTATTCAATTTTGGAAATCATTTTGGATGATTGAGTCTTCAATTAAAGTTTCGGCAGTGGTGATCGCCTATAATGATGAACCCAACATGCGTGCATGTTTGGAGAGTCTGTCCTGGGTTGATGAACTGATTGTTGTGGATTCTCATAGCACTGATGCGACTGCAAAAATCAGTCGGGAGTTTACGGATCGCGTCTATCAAAATGATTTTGTTGGTTTTGGAAAACTTCGAAATGAAGCGACGGCCTACGCCACCTATGATTGGGTATTTAGTTTAGATACGGATGAACGCGCCACCCCAGAAATTCGCGATGAAATTCGAAGAACGCTTGACCAGGGTCCGAGAGCCGATGCGTATTTTGTGCCAAGGCGGAACTATTTTCTGGGTCGATGGATTAAACGAAGTGGTTGGTATCCGGATTATCGACAACCACAATTGTTCCATAAAGATCGTATGCGGTACCGAGAGGATCTTGTGCACGAGACCTATTTGCTTGATGGTACCATAGGATACCTTCAGGAACATGTGGATCAATATCCCTTTCGGAATATTGACCAGTATTTGATGAAGATGGATCGGTATTCCTCTTTACGAGCAATGGAAATGGTCAAGCGAAACAGGCCATTTCATTGGCATCAACTTGTGACTCACCCTGCATTTACGTTCTTTAAAATGTTTATTCTTCGAAAAGGATTTTTGGATCGAAAGCCTGGATTAATCTTGTCAGGATTATATGCCTATTATACCTTTGTGAAATATGCAAAATTATGGGAAATCGCTCGGAAACCTTTGGCCCAGCAGGGTTGTGAGATTGAAACACACACGTGAAGGCTTTACGGATTCTTCATGCTGAATCGTCAATGGCGTTAGGTGGGCAGGAATATGCGACGCTCGCCTTGGTGAAAGGCCTTAAGCAGCATGGACATGAGGTCGTCTTACTTGTTCAGGAAGGCAGTTGGTTGCAAACTGCTGCTGCAGAACGGGGGCTTCAATGTCAAACCCTGACGATGCACAAAGCCTTGTACCCATGGGCTATTTGGAAGCTCTGTGGCATTATTCAGCAATATCAGATTGAGGTGGTTCATACACACGGGTCTCGCGATAGTTGGATCGGAAGCCTTGCCGCTTGGTTTTCTGCATTGAAACCTGTCGTCGTTTTATCAAGACATAAATCCACCCCCATTGCCAAGCATGTGGTCAACCGGGTGTTATACCATCGGCTGGTGGATCGGATAGTAACGACAGGTGGGGAATCGATCCGAAAGCATTTGTTAGCCGATCACCAGTTTCCTGAACACCATGTTGTTGCCATTCCAACAGGGGCCGACGTTGAACGATTTTCTCCCAATATCGAAGGTGATTTCGTTCGAAAGGAATGGGGGATTGGTGATGACGAATGTTTGGTTGGGGTTGTGTGTTTTTTACGGAGCTACAAGGGGTTGGACCATTTTATTGAGGCTGCGGCCATAGTGCTCAAGGAATCTCCGCATTGTCGTTTTGCGATTGTTGGTGATGGACCTGAACAAGAACGTTTGGAAATGAGAATTGCTCAATTGGACTTAAAAAATAATTTTGTCTTAACTGGGCACCGGGAGGATGTGCCAGAAGTTATGGCGGCTCTGGATGTGTTTGTGGTGTCTTCAACAGCTGGGGAAACCTTGACGCAAACCATTCCGCAAGCATTAGCCATGGAAACGCCGGTCGTGGCCGCGCAAATAGGAAGCATTCCGGATATCATTCAACACGAAAAAACTGGGTTTCTTGTTCCTCCTGGTGATCCTCAGAAATTGGCCAGTTATATTTTGAAATTGGTTCAAGATCCAGAACGGGGAGCCACCATGGCGCGTGAAGGTCGAGCACTCGTGCTGAATTCGTTTAGTTCACAGAGTACCGTGGTGAAGAATGAAGCATTGTATCAGGATCTCCTTCACGAGAGACATGGGTGTCCGTAAAACTCATGAATTACTTTGTTAGCAGGATACGATGATGAAGGTGAGCGGTTTTACATTTATTAGAAATGCGGTTCAGTATGATTTCCCGATTGTGGAAGCGATTACGTCTGTCTTGCCAATCGTAGATGAGTTTGTCGTCAATGTCGGACGATCGGAGGATGATACCCTGGGTTTGATTCAATCGATTGGGTCAGAGAAGATTCGAATTGTTGAGTCCGTGTGGGATGACAGTCTTCGCAAGGATGGACGAATTTTTGGCATTCAACAGGATATGGCCTTGTCACATTGTACCGGAGATTGGGCGTTGCTCGTGCAAGGGGATGAGGTCTTGCACGAAGAGGATTATCCTGCGATTCAACAGGCGCTTCGTACGCACCATGAGAATCCAGAGGTGCTTGGTCTTGTCTTTCGTATGGTTCATTTTAAGGGGGACTATTGGACGGTCGATCCTTGGATGTATCGCAAGGCGACAAGGATTGTTCGTAATCATTCTGGTATTCACTCGACGACAGATTGTTGCGATTTTTTGGTTCCAGGTAAGAGCCGAATGCTGAAAAGCGAAAAGAGTAGCCAATTGATCAAGGCTAGAATGTTTCATTACGGGTGGGTCAAGGATTCAACAATTCTTCGAGAGAAGTTGCGTTTTCAATATAGCAAGCATGATGGTGAGCGATTGTCCGATGAAGAAATGGATGTCATGGCGGCGATACGGGCTGAATTTCCCAACTATGACGTGCTCAAAGATTATCGAGGCACCCATCCAGGTGTAATGCAGGCCCGAGTGCAGTCGGGCATTCGGCTGCGGTCCAGAAGAAATCGTTGGCTCAATCCCAAGTTTTATCAGGAAGTGTTTAAGCATGGGTTTCGGGGGTGATAGACGCTGATCAGGGTTCGTAAGACTTTGATTCAGATGCTGTTAATCCTCTAGAGAAGAGTTTCATGTTAGAAGCGTTCAAATTATCTGTTCCCGATGTGCCTTCAAATTTCGATGGGAAACTGTATTTCATCCTTGGTCCCGGACTCGGAGATACGGTGAATGATTTTCGTTTGCTACATGAAGTGCTCCTGCGGTACCCGAAAGCGACACCAATTGTCTATGCTGATCCTCGCTGGAAGTCCCTTTATTCCTTGCTTCCAGAGATGCCCCATTGCGTCTGGCGATATCATGTCGCCGCGCCTTCAGGAGAATTGGCAGGCAAGAAAAAAGAAAAATCGTATTCGGAAACGTTACGAGGGGTTATACAGGAGATTCAGGTTGAACTTAAGACGTCATCCGGTTTCGTGGCCATCGGTGGGTTTACGTGCCTGGATCAATTAGCGCGAAAAGAATTGGGTTTGGCTACCAAGGCACGATCAATAGGACTTCCACTTTCCCAAGAGCAATGTCGTCCATTTCTTCCTTTGCCTGCTTCGGTCATGGATGAAGCCAAAAAAATCCTACTCTCTCATGGTTTGCAATCAGGACATTATGTTGCCATCGCTCCTCAGACGTGGGCCGATAAAACTTGGGAGCTTTCCTGCTGGGAGAACTTAACGCAAAGCCTTTTTGAAAAAATGAATTTGCCAGTTTTGGTATTGGGCGTATCAGGGTGTGAAGGTTTTGATGGACCTGGAATTTGTCAAGCGCTTGATTTGCCGTTGCCGCTGGTTGCGGCACTCATCGCTCATTCTCAATGTTTCGTAGGATTAGATTCGGGGTTAACTCATGTGGCGGCTTGCTTTGAAGTGCCGATCATCGGATTGCAGGCACAGGGTAAGTTCCCACCGTTCCTGGTAGAACCACATTCACCGCTTCGGCGAATTCATCTGACTCCTTTTGTGTATGGGAGCGCCACGATTCCACCGGAATCCATCCAAACGTTGGTTCGAGAGGCGCTACGCGTTCCCTCCTCCCCTTTATGTCCGTCATGTGATGAAGTTGCTTATGTGTTGGGCTCACGGGAAGATACGTCCGCTTATCTTTGTCGGTGCGGATTGTTGTTTCGTTTCCAGGGAAGCCAGGACGAAGAGTCAATGCTGTCTCAGATTGAAGGCAAGGTTGCGCAGCTCCCAAGTTCTATCCAAGGGCTTGCATTGTTGAAGAAGAAATTGAGGGGTGAGGAACAAGGTCAATCATTCAGTCAGTCTGAGACCTTATGGGACTATTCTTTTGAACATTGGATTTCTCGCCAGACGTCACCTGATACAATTCTATCAGACCAGACGAATCGAGAGCTGTGGTGGAATTGGGATGCCGTTGCGCATCTGTTTTCTATTCTTGGCTGGCATATTGTTCAAAGCCGGGGCCGATTGGGTGTTGGGGGTGAAGGGTTGGGGCCGTCTTTTATCGTCACAGTTAAACCCAAAGAGGGGGATTGCCATGATGTCCTACTGGAAATACCTTGGGGCAAAGAACTTGTCTGGTTGAAACGTTCCTTGTATGACCGTTGGTTGCGGTGGGAAAGTTTTGAGCGGCCCAATGAACTTGAGGATCTTGGGTGGAGATTGGTGAAAGAAGGCTATGAACGTGATGGTCGCGATGTGCTCCGCTTTGCGGCCAAACGGGAATGGCGGGGCCGAACACTCGGACGGTTACTTCGCTCCGAATGGAAAGCCCTTGGATCAGGGATGAAAAATTCACAAGATGAACTTTCACATGTGTAACATAATAGGAAATTTGGGTTCATGGGAGATCGTAATCGTCATGGGTGACGGGAATGGATAGACAAACAGTATCTTGCGCGATTGTGGTATTCAACGAAGAGCAAAATATTCAGGACTGTTTGGATACCGCCAAATGGATGGACGAAATAGTTGTCGTCGATGCATTCAGTACTGATCGCACCATGGAAATTTGCCAACAATTTACCAATAAAATTTTTCAACGTCCGTGGAAGGGGTTTGGGGACCAAAAAAATTTTTCCATTCATCAAGCGACGTCGGATTGGGTGTTTATCCTTGATGCTGATGAGCGCATTACGTTGGAGTTGCGCCAAGAAATGGAAGCCATTCTCAGAGCAAATAATCCCGAGGGGCCTGTAGCCTATTCCGTACCAAGGCGAAACTATTATTATGGAAAGTGGATCAAGCATGCCGGCTGTTACCCTGATCGGCAGTTGCGACTGTTTAAAAATGGAATCGGCCAGCTAGATGATGAAGAGCCACATAATAAGTTTATCTTCAAGGGCCAGCGAGGCGATTTAACTGAACCGCTTGAGCATTTTACTGAGCGGACGATTAATGATCATTTTCGAAAATTTCGAAACTTTACTACATTAGCTGCGCAAGAACGATCCAGGAGTAAGCGAAAGGTGTATTGGACGGATTTGATCGTGCGCCCCTTATTTACCTTTTTTAAATACTATGTACCACGAAAAGGATTTCGCGATGGTATGCATGGATTTCTGGTAAGCGGATTCGCCAGCATGTATACCTTTGTGAAATATGCAAAATTGTATGAAAAGTATTTAACTTCGAGTGCTCCTCAGCAGGATCCTCCATTGAAGTAAAAAGCGACCGAGTGTTATGGCGATTAATGTTGTTTATGTTCATGGAATTGGCGAAATCGGTGGTGCCGAAAAGGATTTATTATCCTATTTGGACTTGCTGGACCGAAATGAATTTTGTCCGCATGTCGTGTGTCCAGATACCGGGACCTTAAAGGCAGAAGTTGAAAAATTTCATGTCCCTGTGGTGACCAGTGCTTTGCCTCCTTGGAGGAAATTGAGAAATAAGATCCAACATCCTTGGGCTGTTTGGAAATTGGCCAACATTTTTCGTCAATGGCATATTGATATCGTTCATGTGAATGATTACTGGTGGGCTCCTCTTGCGTATCTAGCGGCCAAGAAATGTCACATTCCGGTTGTCGTGCATATTCGTCAGCAGATTGAGCCAGTTCGTGTAAAACAATATTGGCTAGACAAACCTGATCGTCTTTTTCCTGTGTCCAAGGATATTGAGAACGTCTTGTATTCTATGGCGGTTGAGCCAAGTCGTGTTCAGGTGGCCTATAGCGGCATTGATGTGAATCATTTTTGTGACATTGAGAAGCGGGATACTTTTCGAAAGCATTATTGTGTGAAAGGGGACCAACCGATCATCGGGACCGTTGCCAATCTTTTTCCTAGGAAAGGGTATGAATATTTGATTGAGGCTTTGGTCACCGTAAAAGAGGTTTATCCGGATATTTGCTATGTTATTGTTGGGGAAGGACCTACATCATACCAAGAACAACTTGTTCGGCTAGTCAAAGAAAAGAGGCTAGAGTCCAATGTCATGTTTGCAGGATTTCAGGAAAATGTATTTGAATTTCTCAATGCGTTTGATGTTTTTGTCCTACCTTCCCTTATGGAGGGATTTGGCATCGCCCTATTGGAGGCGATGGCTATGAGTAAGCCAATTGTCGCCTGTAAGGTCGGGGGAGTTCCTGAAGTCATCAGGGATGGATTGACAGGAATGTTAGTGCCACCAAAAGATTCGAGGAGCTTGGCAACGGCGTTACTGAAGATCCTCAAGGATGATGAGGCAAAAATCAGGCTGGGTGTGGCCGCCAGAAAAGTCGTGGAGACTCAATTTACCCGTGAGGCTGCCATGAAAAGAATTCAACATTTCTATCATCAGGTTATTGATGATAGTCCAGTGGTTTCTTGTGCATGAAAATTTGGAAAGCAGCTATCACGTATACAGTTTCCCAATAGGTATCGATAAAGCCTCTTGGTGATTAATCTAGTGTTTTTTAAAGTCGTTGGCGGCAAATATTGAGGAATTGCTTGGCCCTTTGTTCGCATGTATGGTAACGAAGCAGATGTTGGTAGGCCTGTTCGATCATGGTTTTGCAGAATCCTTGGTCATGGACATATTGGCGGACAAGGGTAAGAAGATCGCTTAAATCTGGGCGACAAAAAAGAGCATGTTTTCCATGTTCAAAATTATCAGGGATATAGATATAAGGTTTCTCCGAAACAAGAATCCGTTTGGATGCTACGATTTCCCAATACCGTACTGTATCAAATCCGGCTCCTCGGATGGATAGTCCCATTTTAGAACGTCCCAGAAGTTGAAAATAATCATCGTAGGATAATTTATCATTTTGTTCTTCTTCTGTGGGATAGGGGTCTCCCTCCATTTTTGCTTGCAAAATTTTGAATGTTCCTTGGGCCATCTTCGATTTTCTGGTGGTGGGCCCCGCAAATACTTTTCCCCTAAATTTTAGATCTTGGGCATTTTGAAGAATATGTACCGCACGAATACGGTTGCGATGGCTAGCAATACCAATGAAGGAAATATCCACATCCTGCTCATTCATATTGTCCAAGGGGATCCCTTCCAGGATTGCGGAGAAGGGAAGTGGATACGTTCGATCAGATAGGCTTTTTGTCACCCCATAGGCCTTCCACCTATTATGGAGGTGGTCGAGGCTGTGGGTATGGGTAGGAAGATATTCTCTCTTAAAATATAAGGAAAAGCGATACTGCTTAAACAACCTGGTATTGATATCTACTCCGTCATCTCCATCAAGAAGAATTAAGGGTGGGAGAGGGCATTTATTGTAAAGGGTTTCAAGTATTTCAAGTGGTTCTTTTCGAATAGCTGAAAGGACCACAAAATCAAACGCATGTTTCTGCAATCCAGAAATAATTTCTTCTAGCTGAAAATGGTGCCCGGGATTCTGAGGAAGAGATCGAACCTTTTTCTCAGGATTATGGTAAAAATCCTTATAGGGGTAGTCAATGATTGAGTCCCATCCCAGATTTTGACATAACCCTACATAGATTTGGTCAGAAAGGTAGTCAATGTGAGATGGGGTGAGGTAAAGAATTTTCATGGGAGAAACTTATTCCATAGGTATTAGCACCCTATTTGGTAAGATGCTCTGCTTGTTATAGCTGTCAACATATTGGTGTGTTTATATCAGTCTAAAGATGAACAATAGGGGACAATAAATAAATGGTTTTTGGGGGTGTTTATTAACCGCCATGTAGGTGTTATCTTTGGACCCTAGGTGTAAATAGTTTCAGGTGTTAAATGGTTGGTTTTTCTTCAAGGACATGGTCTTTTTCTTCGAATTTAGGAGTCGAGTGGAAAATGTTTCGGACAAACTCCTCGTTAAGATGATCAGGTAAGTCTTCTTCAATCCAGTCATGGAAATGAAAAATTTCTGGGTGTAAGGCCATAGGATAGAAAGTTCGAGCAAATACTTTCCAAGTTTTGAGGTCGAGGGGATTTTCACGGAGAGATCTGGATAGGAGTGTCTGCACAATGTGTTGATTTTTTCGGTAGGGGAAAAGTGCGAACGTGGCTTCTCTCAACCATTGTCCTCTCATTTTCCTGAAGGCCCGCTGAGTTTTTTTTGATCCATACTTGTGAAACAATATCCTGTAAAGTCTATCTTGGTTTCGAAGCTTAATATACAGGTCACTTTTCTCTCTTGCGACAACATAGGTTTCTGGGTGAAACCTCCAACGTACGATGGATTCATTGACGTGGATAAAAGGACCTAATTCACTCATTTTCAGGCAAAATTCAGTATCTTCTACCCATTGTGGATTAAATCCTTCGTCAAACAATTTGGCACGAAGGGCTGTCTCTTTTTTAAAGAACATCACTGAGGGAGGAACAGTCGGTGCCTGCGCCAGAATTGAGTTTGGGCCAAAAAGTAATTCCCTCCAAAATTCTGGAGTGGACAAATTTCCTCGTTTAAGAACGTGAGCGTTATCTGGAGAAACTCGGTCAAATCGCCCATGAATAAGGGCCGCTTCGGGATGTAGTTTTGCAGCGTTCAACTGAGTCTCTAGGCGATTCGGATACATTAGGTCGTCATGATCTAACAGTGCGATGTAATGTCCTTTTGCTTCGCAAATTCCTCTGTTTCTTGCGGAACAAACACCGGGCTTCGGTTCATCGATAATTCTGAGTGTCTGTGGATGGAGCCCGAGATAGGGTTCCACGATGTCTAATGTTGAGCGGGATGGATGATTGTTGATAAGAAGAATCTCGAAATCCTTAAAGGTTTGTGTGAAACATGAATCTAATGTTTCGAGGATTTTCGGACCGGGATTATAGGTGGGGATCACAATGGTTGTGGTAACGGACATGAGGGTTCCCTAGGTCATTGGCGTGTCGTCTCCTTTTTCATAAGGTACTCTTGATAAGGATTGCAAGGTTTGCTGCTTGAAAATTTTGAATAAGGGCTGGAACTGTTAGTGTTGGATGGTTATATGAAGGCTATAGGGGGGGATGTGAAACTTCATTGCTTTGTGTGTGCTTCTTCATTGTTTCCCGAAGATGTGTTGAAAGACGAAGAATTTCATGGTGGGTATTTGAACGAAAATGTGAAGACCACTCCGCTTGACTCGGTGTTATTAACCGTTATCCAAAATGGTTGCTCTTTCCCAATAAAAGAATGTGATGCTATCCAGAATCCAATGGTTAAAAGTCTAGCCTATAATTGGTTGTTGTGCGACGCAAACTGCCGCGGAGATTATTGGCTCTTTCTTCCTGAAGATTGCCAGGTCTCCTCGTTTGGATGGGAAGAAATAGCGCGGCACATGAACAAAGGCAAGAATTGTTTCGCATTGTCCAGAGATCCCAAGGCGCTTGTCGGGAAACGAGGAATCTTTCAATCGATTCGAGAACGCGTAAAGACCTTGTGCGATATGAATTTTTTGGGGAAGGAAATTGGCTGTGTCATATTACGAGAAACGCTAGACACCTTTGGATTTCATTGTATTTCCAGGGAGTGGAAGAAATATTCCTCCAATCCAGATTTATGGGGAAATAAGATTTATAAAGAAATGAATGTGTCAGGCCATCCGGATATTAATCACTCTCTTAAACTTCCAGTTTTTCAAGACTATGGGAAAGACGGATGGAAAACCACCACTCCAGAAATCGAAAAATTATTCATGGAAATTGTTTCTAAGAGTCTTGATCAGCAACGTGTGCATGCTGATGGCATGAAAAGTGCCATTGCGTATTATGGACCTCGTATTACCAAAGTTCCTTACCAAGGGATCCTCGCTGACTTCGTGAAACGTCTGACAGGAAAAGGATAGAAGGTTATAGAGGTGAGTGTGCTGATCAAAATGTGGCGATATGTTTGGGGATATTGAGATGGGGGCTTGGATGGTTGCTAACAGCTTGAGGCTTGGAACGAAGCGAGTATGAGGATCGGGTTTGACGCATTCCCTGCTGTACAGTCGTATGGTGGAGTAGGGAATTATTCCTGTTCCCTCTTGAATGCCCTGCCTCAGTCTAGTCCTGAAGTTGAAATAGTTGCCTATATTCCCCATGGGTATTTAAGTGTCGCGAGAGAAAAACATAGAGCAGTATTTGATGCTATTCAATGGAAAGAAGTCAATCAATGGACTTATAGAAGGCAAGGACGGATCGACCAATTGGACCTTTTTCATGGGACCAATTTTAAATGTCAGACGGTGGGTCGTTTCGGATCTGTTTTGACGATTCACGACCTCTGGCTTGATCGATATCCTGAATTTTCAAAAAAGTTATTTGGTCAGCGCTTTTCGTATTACCGAACTCGGCAAAGAGTTCATCAATGTTCCAGGGTCATCGCGGTATCCACGTTTACTTCATTGGAGGTTCAAGAACTGTATGGAATCTCTGATGAGAAAATCTCAGTCATTCCTCATGGAATATCAGAAAATTTCTTTCCTGATTATGATGAAGGAAAATTTAACAAGTTATGTGAAGCTATTGGACTCCCAGCATACCCTTTTATTCTTTTCCTTGGGGGTGCGAATCCCAGAAAAAACCATCAAGCTTTGTTGAGGGCCTTTGCCAAAGATTCTTTTTTGCGAGAGAATTATATCGTTGTCATTGTTGGAAACAAAAACTTTAAATCCTCATCAATCGATGACACCATCCTTGATACGAAGTTAAGAGGAAAGGTTGTCAGTGTTGAACAGGTGTCATTCTCAGAGCTCAGAATTCTGTATTCCAAAGCTGCACTGTTTGTTTTTCCCTCCAGGTATGAGGGGTTTGGGTTCCCGGCACTTGAAGCGATGGCCTGTGGTGTCCCCGTCATCACTTCTAATTGTTCCGCTCTTCCAGAAGTTGCCGGAGATGCAGCGTTGTTGGTTAATCCGGATGATATCGACGGTCTCGCTGCCAGTATGGTGAAAGTGCTTCAGGATTCAAACATGAAATATCAATTGCAGCAAAGAGGCAGGGAGAGGTTAGCTCAATTTACATGGGAGTTGGCAGCTCAAAGGACTATTGACGTGTATCAGAAGATTTACGACACACGTTTGAACGAACAAATTGAAAATTAAAACGGCAAAAGTTTTTGAGTCGGTAGAAAATGACTAAAATCCGAGTGCTTCAGGCCATTGGGAGGCTAGATATAGGAGGAACGGAGAAAGCTCTACAAGTTTTCTCTAAATATCTTGACAGGTCACGGTTTGAGGTACATGTCTGTGCCAGGCTTGAGGGTGGATGTCGGGTTGATTCCTTACGACACATGGGAATCCCTGTTATTGTTGGGCCTGTGGACCTCAATGATGTGGTGAGGGAGCACAAGATTGATATTTGCCATGTGTATCGATCTGGCCACCACGAGCCGGGTTCGCTTCCTGAAAAATCTGGAGGATGGCCCAAGATCGTTGAGACAAATGTGTTTCATGATTTTGATCCCATTGAAGGAGAAAGAATTAATTGTCACCTCTTTATGTCTGCATTCTCGAAAACCCGCTATTTGCAGCGGGGTTGCGCACGAGACTCTGCCCAACATGAGGTCATGTATAACCCAGTTGATTTCGAAGATCTCTTGCCTAGGAAAAAAGATTTTTCCTATACCATTGGTCGATGCAGCCGAGCGGATGATGCCAAATGGCATAAGGTGTGTATCGATTGCTTGCCCAAAGTTTTCCGAAAGGTTCCAGAAGCTCAATGTGTGATTCAAGGAATTCCGGATACGATGCGGGAGCGCTTAACTCAAATGTCTTTAGGGGATAGAGTGCAGCTTTCCTCCCCCACGCTGAATGTGCAAGACTTTTATCAAAAAATTGATATTTTTACCCATGGGGCGCGAGTCGGTGAAACGTTTGGGAGTGTCATTGCTGAGGCCATGGCCAATAACATTCCCGTGGTCACGTTGAGCACTCCTCGTGGGAAAAAATCAAATGCACAAGTGGAGTTGGTGGAAGATGGCATCACGGGGTTTACCTGTCGATGGGGTTGGCAATATGCCAATGCAGTTATTGAACTACTGAAAAATCATGACCTGAGGGAGCGGTTTGCGAGGCAAGGGTATGAAAAGGCTCGTGAGCAGTTTGAGGGGTCACGGCTGACCAGAAAACTCGAACGTATTTATACTGCACTGATGGATGGAACGCATGCCTGAATTTTTTGATACGTAATTTCATTTTGAACTCATGGGTGCCAAACTTGAAAATATTCTTGTCATTAAGCTTCGATATATAGGCGATGTCCTTCTCACCACCCCGCTGTTACGGAATCTTCGTACAAACTATCCTCATGCTCGAATAACCGTTCTTGTGAATTCAGGGACGGAAAATATTTTGCAAAATAATCCCTGTGTTGATCAGGTTAGGGTACTCCCTCGAGGGAATGTCTTTCAGCAATTGCAATTCTTCCGGTCTCTTCGTAAATGTCGATACGATTGCGTCATTGACTTATCGGATGGAGATCGATCGGCAATCATCACCGCCCTTTCGGGATCACCGATGAAAATTGGTTTTAATCATGAAGGCCGATGGAGGGGGAAGGTGTATTCTTGGTCACTCTATGGTCAATACGGAACTATGCACATGTTGGATTATCATGCTCAGACACTTATTCCTCTGGGCATTGAACCCCGAGTCTGTGCTCTAGAATTGAATGTCAGAAATAAGGAGAGCCAAGCCGCGGAGGAAATGCTTGCCTCCTATGGCTTGCGTGACAAAAAATGGGTCATGCTCCATCCGGCGGCTCGGTACTGGTTCAAAGCCTGGCCGCCTGAAAGATTTGCCGTGTTAGGTGATGCCCTGATCGGTGAAGGGTATCAAGTTATTTTAATTGGGAGTGAGAATGAACGAGGAATTGCTGATGAAGTCATGCAGGGGGCTGAACAGAAATTTATTTCACTTGTGGGGAAGACAAATCTTCGTGATCTTCCGGCTTTGATGAAACGATGCAGTTTGTTTGTCGGCAATGACGCAGGGCCAATGCATATGGCTGCTGCGGTCGATTGCCCGGTTATCTCGCTTTTTGGTCCCACGGACCCTGCCGTATGGGGTCCTCCTGGAAAATTCTGCCACACCATTTATAAAGGTCTCGATTGCCGAGAATGTTTTCATCCAGGGTGTTTTCGCGGGGATGACAGTTGCATGAAACTAATTACGGTCGATGAGGTGTTTCAAGCGGCAAAACGAGCATTGGCTGGTGAGGAGTAGTTGAAGCGCACGGCAAGGCCGACAACGATTACGGAAATGCCGAAAGTGGGGCATAGTGCATCGGGATACCTAGAAGCTCTGCGAGCCACGAATCCATGTCGGGTTTGGGGAGCGGCATCATGTTGAACCGTACTTCGAGTTGGTACTGATTACCAGTGGTCATCACTCCAATGACAGCTGCCGCATTTTTGTGGTGAGGAAGTAGGGCTTGAGTATGAAATTCACAAATCGTGGTATAAAGCCGGCCGCTTTCCCCTACAATCCCAAGTATATCCGGAAGTTCTGTTAAGCAGATGTGTCCTGAGCACCGATAGGCAAAGCGGCTATCGGGTGCGAGCGCCTGAAGGTCGTATAGAGCCTTTTGAGTAAACCCTGTGAGATACACCCTAATCGGGGAAGTGGGACGTTGGTAGGTACTGGCCAATCCACTAGCTGGCACCAGAAAGGCGAATGGGTCAGAAGAGTTAAATTCAAATTGGCATGGTCCAAAGGCATCAGCCCACGAACAAAAAAATGGCACCTCTTCTTGCCTTGAACGCAGAGAGATTTTTTCGTTTTTGGATTCTATTTCAATAGGAAGTTCCAGGAGGTCAACGGCCGTCTGAAATGCCTGTTGTCGTTCTTCTATCCAGATAGGTGTTTGATGACTCACCCAGGTATCTCCTGGCGCGATGATTTCACTGGTATGCAGACGAATACGAATAAAGGAATGGGTATGGCGAAACCCAATCCAAAACATGGCTTGGGGTAGGAGGGTGGCAAGGTGTCCGGAAAGTTGCCATGGATGACTGATGGAGCAATAGGTACTGACGGATTGGTATTGTTGGAAAACCGTGTGATAGCGACCTGCTAAAAGAAAAAAGTCCCCCTGCCAGTCATCGAGAATGTGGAGCATGGTGACATCCTCAATCGGCCAGGGCTCAAGCGCCTGAATGCTTTCTGGGGACGTGACCTGCCACTCTTCAACGTAACAAATTCCTTCCTTCTCAGGGTCTACAGGACGCAACCCCCGGCGTTCAAGTCGAGTCAGAATCGTCAGCACTTCTTCGAAGCTGAGTGAAATGTTTGATTCCCAGCGTTGTTCACGCATAACTAATAATTTTGAGGAAATGCTCCAAATTATGGGGTATCTAGCAATCTAGGAGACCCTATTGAGGAATATGGAAACATGATGGGAAGTCGTAGTGGAAGAAGGTCCCAGGAGTGCTTGGTTCCAGGTATGGCCATAAGCAGGAAACCTATTTCGCATGGTGGGGATCAGACCAAAAAATGGCGGAGAGGGCGGGATTCGAACCCGCGGTAGGGGGTAAACCCTACGGCGGTTTAGCAAACCGCTGCCTTCGGCCACTCGGCCACCTCTCCGCATTTTTTTTTATTGTTAGGATTTAGGTTGGGAACAGTACTACTCTGAATTTCTCGGGTCAACTTAAGGATGCCTTGAACCGTCCTATCAGCATTTTGAGCAAAGTAGCTTTCGTAAGCTTTCCCCACATTATGGAACAATTCCACACTACTATCAAGGCACCTGAATGCTAGTTGACCCATAGAAACAGCGGTTATCCTACTCAATTTACTCAGAGCTTCGTGTGCTTCATCAGAAACACTCAAAGAAACACGCCTGATTTTACCGGTCCTTAAAAACCATCATACGAACATATGTTACGAGGGTTTATACGTATTTATCTACGACTTGTCAACCACTGTTTGTAAGGGTTATTTTTCCCTAATCAAAATGAAAATCCTTGTCACTTGAACACCAACATTTAGAAGAGTCCAAATTAGGTAAAGATAAGCCAGCGAAATTGGAGAACTGCTATATGGCCTTCCTTGAATCTGCTGCCGGACTTATCACTGACATTGTCATGTCTCTCGCCACCAATTCGCTGGGTGAGAAAATAAACAATGTTAGGAATCATCGGCGCATGACGCGGTTGGTTGAGGATGCAGTGGATAGTATCCTTGAGCAAACAGAGGACTATTTACGCGCAGAGAAACTCAGTGACGAGAAAATGGTTATTCTCGTCGCAGCGATCTGCAGAAAACTAAAGCCGCTTACGGAGGATCCACAGCAGTTTTTCTCTGGAAACTTAGATGGAGCCCGTATCTTCCAGCAGTGCCATCCTGATGATGAACTGCCGCAGGAAATTAGGGAAGAGCAACTCGGCCAATTCTATACCGTGCTTTTCCCTCGTATTGCTCACTTCATGGCAGGATCACGTATTGCGCTAAGGGAATGGCAGGCAGAAGGCTACCGTGAAGGATTCAAACGTCTGAGTCAGCTTGCCGATCAGATTCGCAACATGAGCTCAAAAGTTACGGATCTTCCGGAAGCAGTTGTAGACGCGTTGGCCGATGAAAATGAAAGAAAGGCTCAAAGCCTCCTCCGGGATATCAGCCAAACACTTCTCAATAATCTCCTTCTCAAAATGGATATTTCACCTTTGCGGGCAGAACGTGTCTTGTATGGTACGTTGAACGACCATTTCGTGATACCTATCTTTGCCAATCAACGAAAGGTCACATTAGTAGAGCGCCTTTATGAGGAGAATGTCATTCTTAGTACCATGGCAGAACCAGGGGCACGCCGCATGCTTTATGGCGGGGCTGGTATAGGAAAAACAACTTGCTGCCTCTGGATGCAAAGCAGGTTTCTTCAAAGCGATCCAACCCGTCTTGCAGTGGTACTGCGTCTGCGAGAAGCTCCCGAAATTGAAAAACACTCGTTGTTGGACATTATCCGCCGTCAAGCTGGAACGCATCTACGTGATGCACTAACGGATGACATCCTCAGGAAGTGGCATAAATCCGGACGTTTAGTGGTGATCTTGGACGGATTTGATGAAGTCCACGAGATGCGACGGGATGCGGTAGAAAAATGGATCAACGATCTAGTAGTGGTGGCTGACCAAACTGCCGTTCTCGTAACTTCACGTCCACTGCAGAGCGGGCATCTAGATAAATTGGAGGTGCCGTGGCAACGATGGGACGTGCTACCGTTCGACGAATCGCGCATCATTGAGTTTATCGAGAGATGGCACCGCTACTTGCCCGAAGGCGAGCTTTCGTCAGCAGAGCGCGAAGTTGACGCTAATTCGCTAGCCAAAACCTTTTCGAGTGATGCTAGCCTCAAGAACCTGGCAGATACTCCTCTCATGCTTGGTACCCTTCTATTTGTTCACCATCGTGATAAGAAACTTCCTAGCGGGCGTGTGGACTTGTATGAACGCTACATTGGCGCAATGCTTGGTCTGCGTGATTCGGGACTGGGAATCGAGGCACGGGCTACCAGACTGACGGATAAGCAAAAACGGCGCGTTCTTTCAGACATTGGTTTGCACTTTCACCTGGAGCAAGTAAACCAGGTGAATGACGATACCATGCTCCACCTTGTCAGGAATACTTTAAAAAGCTTCAAGCTTGACGAGGATGTCGAGCATCTGCTCACCGCACTGTGCGAGCGTACTGGCTTGTTGCAAGGACCGGGTAGTTGGTCATTCATGCACAAGACTATAGGAGAGTTTCTGGTGGCCGAACTAATTTGCGACGGAGCCACAAGGCTACCGGACAAACGGCGGCTTGATCGCAAAGAACTCTGGTTGCACTGGAAAGAAGATGCGTGGACGGCCGTCCTATTCTTCTGGGCTGGGAAAACAACCTCTCGCGAATTAGAAGAATTCATAAAAGATCTCACGAATGAAAGAAGTGTCGAAGCCGGGCTACTCGCCTTGTCGCTGCTATACGATCAAGGTGACCGTCTTAATTCTGAGACGCAACGCTTACTGGCGCATCGTTTAATAGCAATTTTTTACCCTTCGGCATTCAAGTCACACCATAAAACTTTTTGCGGCCCACCCGAGGGGCCTGTCTCGGAATTCAATTTAATCCATGAGTTTAATGAATCCCTAAGCGTAGAAGACTATAAAAATCCGTATTATGTAAATGCCGTAGCTTTAAGAGGTCTATCTATATGTGACAGTACTAGAGCGTTTAGTAGGCTCTTTGCTCGCGGCGTGCTAGTTCCAGAAGATATACGCACTTTTCGCGATAACTGTCGAAATATCCTCACGGTAAGTGCGTTCTGGGCTATGAGTGAACCCAATAGCCATGTATCCCTAGATATTCGCTATTACGTTGATCATATCCCGTCGAATGTTGTGGCTTCTTTTTGCTACGACTACGCTAGTATCGGCAAATTTAAAATGGGTTGTGTAGAGAACGTACAAACATGCCGTGAGTGGCTATCTGAATGGCTAACCGCGTTCCCAGAGCGCCGCCTCTGGGTTCCCTTATTACTTGCCAACTCTCTATTCAGATACATTCTAATCAAAGAAAAAGACTGGTTATTGAAGAGTTTTTGTTCTCTGCTATGGGAGTGGCGCAACGAACCAATCGATGAAGATTGGTTAATTACTTCGGATGAATACCAATGTGGCTATCTTAGTGTGAAGGACCTCCTTAAGGAGATAAAACACTTGCTTGCCATCCATATCCGAGACGACTTTGAAATTCCGGCAGAGCAACACGCGGATTTGGTAGCTTGGTGCAACCGACAGATATCCCGGAGGCGGGAATTGAGTTTGGCACGGAAAAACCGACAAACCGATATTTTATAAAGAATTCTTAAAGTCATGCACTCTTTTCATTCTGAAGATACTCCTCTAGGTTGATCACCGCATTTTCTAGGTTTAGATCGTTCACGATGTCGTAGCGGTGGAAGGCACTATCTGTTCTGTGACCGGTGATGGCCTTGGCTACCTGCCTGGATGTTCCTGCCCTTGTATAGTTTCTCAATGCTGATCGTCGAAAGTCATGTATTAGGCTCCCATCGAGGCCAGCTTGTTTTACGGCTCGTTCAAAGGGGTGCCTGATACTTCGTAATCTTTTTCCTCGATAATGACAGACCCATTCACAGTCTGGGTAGTTGAGGGTTGTTTCCCAGTGCCATTCCACCAGGCGCTTATACAGTTCATGAGGAAGCATCAGGATTCTAGATTTTCCTGTTTTAGTATTGGAGGCGGGGAGAAAGAGGAGCGCGGTGATGTGCCGAGGCGAAAGGGTTTATTGTTTAAGGGGAGAAGAGGCGAAGGAGGCTATAAATTCCAATGTTTCTTAGTCAGGTTGAAGTAAGAGGCAGTAACTACAAATCTGATTCATTTGATAAATCAGAATCATCGTGCTCAGATCGTTCGTCATCGACTAGGATAATTCGGCCCCCATGCATATACCGTAATCTATAAATTTTTTCTTCGAGCTCTTTCAGCTTATTCTGTAGGAGCTCATTTTTCTCGTCAGCATTCTCAACATTGATGGTTTGCTTCGTCTTCACATCTTCCAATTGCGCAGTCTTTTCCGCAGTTTGCGCCGCAAGATGTTCTGCTTTTGCTGTTCTGAGTTTGGCTTCAGAGATGTTTAGCAGACTTTCTGTATACTTCAGTTGCACCTCTGCTTGTTTTAATTCAACTTCTGTTTTTAAAAATTCATCTCCCAACTGACGCTTCGCGACAAACCAGGGGAAAAGCCAGGCCAAAAATTGATTCCACTTCCCCTCTTCTCCTTCTTTCCTGGGCCTCCCTTGATACGAAGCCGCAGAAAGTTCGTCTGTTTTTTCTATATCTCTATTCCACCTAGGACTCATTCCCAAGCACCTTCTAACGCCTCGACGTTTTTCAAACGAAATTCTATACCACTTCCGCCTTCGATTTTATACAACATGGAAATATCAGAAAGAATATCGGCGATGAATTCTGGTGATGCCGTGCCCGGATCAACCAAGAGCCGTAAGGGAACGTTTCCTTGCTTTAAATAATGTGGATAATTAAATTCATTTTTGACCGTTGATTCTATTATCCGACCCCCCAAATCCTTAGTAAGTCTGCCTTCCAAATTCCAAATCGTAGACCAATACGAAAAAATGGATCGTCTGCCTGTCTTCATAACGAGGTCGCGGATTTCATTTAAATAAATGGCGCTTTTATCATTTCCTAGAATTGTAGCATCGGCCGTTTTAACACATGCTATAATTTCTTTTCTTAACTCTATGGCGTACTGTAATTCCAACGAAGGGCGGAAGCTATTTCCTCTTTCACTTGCCTCCTCCCCATCACCGACAATTAATAAAAAAATATCAGAATCTTCAATCGCATCTTTTAAGTCTGATGGAAACGAATTCTTACCGGAGTCTATACTCTCCATACCAATTGGCTTAGCACCAATTTTATTAATATGCCGATATACCTGATCCATCATAGGAGCAACGTCCAGCGTAGGACTAACAAAAATTTTCAAGATTTTTTCCATCTTTTAATCCTAACCTAATTGGCCCACCCCTAATTTTAACAAGATGTAAGCATTCATTTCCAACCGAAGCCTTATTTTAGGCACTTTTCTCTTTTTCTATATACCATTCAAGCTTTATCAAGGCATTTTCAAGATCTCGATCATCAACTATATCATAGCGGTTGAAGGCGCTGTCGGTTTTGTGGCCGCAGATGGCTTTGGCTGCCTGCCTGGATGTTCCTGACCTGGTGTAATTTCTGAGTGTTGCTCGTCTAAAGTCGCGGATGAGCATCCCTTCGAGTCCGGCTTGTTTTATGGCTCTTTCAAATGGGTGCCAGATACTTTGTAATCTTTTTCCTTGAAAAGATATGGCTAATGAAATCCTGGATATTTTAAGGAAGTTTCATAGTGCGAGTTGTTCTTCTTTTATGATCGTGCCTAGTTTTTAATGTGGAATTTTCAGTATTTTGACTAGGCATAAAATGGCCCCAACGCAGTTGGCGAAATATTGAGAAGACTTGTTATCTTAGGTAGATTGGGTGGGAGGGTAACAAAAAACCCCGAGGACCATCAGAAGTTCCTTGGGGCTTTTTGGTTGAAAAAATTTATTTTTTCTTTTCAGGAAATATTACGCATGTCCCTTGAGGGAATCCATGTCTTCACTCCCGTCCATGTTTTTGCCGATTTGTTCGGCAAGGTTTTTTAGTTTCAAGACTTGAGGGTGATCTGGGGGAAGCGGGTTGCCGTTTTCGTCCGTCAGTAGTTCTTGCATACCTTCGAGCATGGCTTCCATTTCAGGAAATGATACTTTTGGGGCTTTCTTTTTACTCATGTCTGGTCCTCCGGTGGCCAAAAAATGGGTATATATGATTGATAGATTCCTGTCGGACTCGGGGGATATTATTTAAATCTGATGGCGATTATAGCAGGCAGGCGTAGGGGGTTGTCGAGGTGTCTAGGTCGGGAAATATTGTAGGCATTTGGGGTAGGCCTATCGTGAGGCTGAAAAAATTGCGTTTTTCTTCCACGGCGGAGACTTTGGTTTTTGAAGCGGCCCATGGATGGGGCATTGAGGGTACTAACCGGCTTGATCCTGCTTGAGAATACCTTTAATGAGGGTCCTCAGATTTTCTATGCCAATATTATCCACGCGAATATTTCCGTTGAGCACGATGGTTGGCGTATGCGTGACTCCAATACGTTCACCCCATTTGGTTCCATGGGCTAAGGCTTTATAGGGTTCGCCGCTAGCCATCCCGGTTTCAAAGTCTTTGACATTGAGACCGGCTTCCCGAATCAACAGAGACCGAAGGCTTCTGTCAAAAATATGGATTTTGTCTTTATGAATGGTGCGAAAGAGAGCAGTTTTCATCTCAGAGCCTTTGCCCATGACTTTGGCTTGTTCATACATTTCGAAGGCGGGTGGGAGTTTTCCTCGCATGACCGGAAACCCGATCATGCGTAATTCTAATCGCTCGCCGAATTCTTTTTTCAGTTGAGTGCCGACCTCGCTATCAAACATATGGCAGTGAGGGCAATAAAAGTCCGCAAATTCCAGGAGAACAACTTTCCCTTTGGTGTGAATC
>JAJDBO010000293.1 GCA_029261305.1 Nitrospirales bacterium | reverse complement strand
CCGCGTGCAAATGGGTCGCGATTATGGGCGCGATGCGTGATTTCAATGCGTTCTCCAGGGCCGCCGTACAGGATGGTATGGTCGCCTACAATATCCCCGGCTCTTACCGTTTGGATGCCAATTTCCTTCTTTGGCCGCTCTCCAAGAATGCCATGTCGACCATAGACTCCAGTCTCCTGTAAATCCCAGGCTTTGGCTGTGGCTAAGGCTTCGGCGAGGATGAGTGCCGTTCCGCTGGGAGCGTCCTTTTTCTTGTTGTGATGCGCATCGATGATTTCCAAGTCGTAATCATCGCCCAATGCTTGCGCGACTTTCCCAATGACTTGGAGGAGGACATTGATGCCCACGCTCATGTTTGGCGCTTGGACACAAGGGATTGATTCGGCAAGCTTTCGAAGCTTGTCCTTGTCCTCAGGAGTAAATCCTGTGGTGCCAATGATCATGGCACGTTTGTGCTGAACAGCTTGAGTCAGATGATTCAAGGTGGCTGCTGGTGAGGTGAAATCCACGACGACATCACCTTGGGGTAACGCTTTGGAGAGATCATCGGTTAACGAGACATTGAGGTGCCCGCACCCTGCTAATTCACCAGCATCTTTTCCAATGTCCGGGTGCCCTTTAGCTTCAGTGGCTCCGGCAAGTTGCAGGTTTGGCGATTCGTGGACGAGGGAAACTAAACGTTTGCCCATGCGTCCGGCGGCGCCGGTAATGATGACTTTTGTTGGGGAAGCCATAATGACGTTAGATTAACCCAGAATCTTTCATGACTTGGCGGAGTCGTTCACGGTTTTCTGATGACAGTGGTGTGAGTGGGAGACGAAGTTCTGGATCAATTTTGTTCATCATGGCCACGGCTTCTTTGACCGGGATCGGGTTGGTCTCATAGAACAGGGCCTTGAACAAGGGAGCGAGTTTAAAATGGTAGGTGCGAGCTTCCGCAAAGTTTCCAGCTAGGGCAGCATTGACCATATTGGCCATATCAGCAGGTGCCACATTAGCGGTGACGGTAATCACGCCTTTGGCCCCAAGTGCCATCATGGGAAGGGTGAGTGGGTCATCTCCAGCGAGAATTGTAAAGTCTGGCCCGCAAAGATGAATGATTTCCGAAACCTGACCTAGTGATCCACTCCCTTCTTTGATGCCAACCACATGAGAAAGTTTGGCCGTGCGCGCAATCGTGTCCGGTTTCATATTCACGCTGGTGCGACCTTCAATGTTATAGAGAATTAGTGGAAGGTCGACGGCTTCGGCCACAGCTTTATAATGTTGATAGAGACCTTCCTGTGTCGGCTTGTTGTAATAGGGCGTGATCAAGAGGGCGCCATCGGCTCCCGCCTGCTTGGCATGTTTTGTACGCGTAATGGCTTCGTCTGTGGCATTGGACCCGGTTCCGGCGATGACCGAAACTCGCCGATTCACCACTTCTACGGTAAATGCCACCACCCGATCGTGTTCAGCATGGGAGAGAGTGGCTGATTCGCCTGTGGTTCCGCATGGGACAATGCCATGCGTGCCGTTGGCAATTTGCCATTCGATGAGATCGGCATATGATTGTTCGTCGAATTTCCCGTTTATAAACGGTGTGACGATGGCAACATGTGAACCCGAGAACATAGTCTTGATCCTTTAGGATTTAAGAAAGTCGGGAATCTCTTCCCCACGAATCAGATCATCATAACTTTCTCGCTTGCGAATCACAAAACTTTCTCCGCCCTTCACTAAGATTTCAGGGACCTTGGGTCTGGAGTTGTAGTTCGAGGCCATGGTAAAGGCATACGCGCCTGCACTCATCACGGCCAACAGGTCGCCTTCTTTGACCGTAGGCATGGTTCGGTTTTGAGCGAGAAAATCACCGGACTCACAAATAGGCCCGACGACATCAAAGACATCTTCCGGCGCATTGGGAACCTGGTTCACCGGCAAAATGTCATGGTGGGCTTCGTACAGACTTGGACGGATGAGGTCATTCATAGCTGCATCGACAATGGCAAACTTTTTCGTGCCGTTATCTTTGATGTAGATCACGCGCGTCAGCAGAATACCGGCGTTCCCGGCAATCACTCGCCCGGGCTCCATGACGATTTCACATTCAGTCTCTTTCAGAATGGGCGTGATGGCGTCAGCAAGATCCTGAGGCTGGGGCGGGGTTTCGTCTGAATAGGTAATCCCCAATCCTCCACCGATATTCAGATATTGAATCGGAATGCCTTTGCCTTTTAGGGTTTGAATAAGTCCCAAGACCTTGGTGAGTGAATCAACAAACGGACTTATTTTAGTGAGCTGCGATCCTATGTGTGCATGCACACCGACGACTTTGATGTGAGGCAGCGCCGCAGCTTGATCGAATTCCCCTAAGACTTGATCTGCGCCAATCCCAAATTTACTTTTTTTCATGCCAGTGGAAATGTAGGGATGAGTTTGGGGATCAATATTTGGATTGACCCGAAGGGCCACTCGTGCCTGTGTTCCCAGTTCCCCGGCCACGTGGTTGATGGCTTGTAATTCTGCTCCGGATTCCACGTTGAAGAATAAAATGTCAGACTCAATGGCATATTTAATTTCGTTATGGTCTTTCCCGACACCAGCAAACACGATTTTGTTTGGAGGAATTCCTGCTTTTATGGCACGAAAAAGTTCTCCGCCCGAGACAATATCGGCTCCACTCCCTAGTGAACCCATGAGTCGCAAAATCGCAATATTCGAATTCGCCTTCATCGCGAAGGCGATGATATGCGGAACCGAGGCAAACGCTTGGTCCACGGCTTGGAAGTGTCGGGTGAAGGTGGCATGACTATAGATATAGCTAGGCGTGCCCTGTTCCTTGGCTAACCGTTCCAACGGAATGTCTTCGCAAAAAAGAGAATCGTTTTGATAGTGAAAATGATGCATGGTCGGGTTACTCTTCTAATAGTTTGAGATCAGGAAATATGGTGAATAGTCTGTTCGTGTCTGGCTTCTAATTTTATTGGGCTATTGGGCCCCCAAGGGTTGGAGTGGTGGTAAGGTCACATCCTCTTCGCCCAAGGGCACAATCGGGGGTTCCTTATTCTCTGTCGAATTTTCTTCAGCCTGTTTTTGCGATCGAATTTTGGCTTCGATGCCAATGTCCTCCGGTGGAAGAGGCGGTCCCACCACGCCACAGCCCTGAACCGAACACATGACTACGAGAAGAACCTGCGAGATAAGTAAGTGTGTGGTTGATTGTGGTGTTCTGCTATTCATGACATGGGTTGATCAGAGATAGAGCTATGCTGATGTTTTTTTCTTGAGACGTTGCTCCCAAGATTTTACCTGACGGGCCACTTGCTTGCGAGCCGTTCCCCCAATTTGGGCTTTTCGATCAATGGCTCCCTCAACGGTCAAAAAGGTCAGCGCCTTCCTCGTAAAACGAGGGGAGATAGCTTGGAGATCGGCCAAAGAAAGATCCCGGAGTTCTTTTTTGTTTTTTATACAGGTTTGCACTAATCGTCCAACAATGCTGTGCGCTTCTCGAAACGGAACCCCCTCTTGGACCAAATAGTCCGCTAACTCCGTAGCCAGTAAGAACCCAGACCCGACCGCCTTTTCTAAGACCTCTTGGCGAACCTGAATTCGCTGAATCAGTTCTGCGTAGATAGTCAGAGAATCTAACACAGTTTGCAGGGCATCAAAAAGTGGCTCTTTGTCTTCTTGGAGGTCACGATTGTAGCTCAGGGGCAACCCTTTGAGCGTGGTCAGTAGCGTGACAAGTTGCCCATACACTCGCCCGGTTTTGCCACGAATGAGTTCGGGGACATCGGGGTTTTTCTTTTGTGGCATCATGCTACTACCAGTGCAAAACCCGTCAGGCAGTTCTACAAAAGCAAATTCTTGGGATGACCATAAAATGAGTTCTTCACTCAATCGAGATAGGTGCATCATGATGAGGGAAAGCACGCTCAGCACTTCAGCGACATAATCTCGATCGGAGACCGCATCGAGGCTGTTTTGGCTTAACGCCGGAAAGTTCAACAGTTTGGCCGTGAATGTTCGATCCGTCCGATAATTAGACCCTGCCAAGGCCCCTGACCCTAAGGGCATGACATTCACCCGACGCAACGCATCGGTGACTCGAGCTTTATCTCGTTCCAGCATTTCCACATAGGCCAAAAAATGATGGGCCAAGGAGACCGGTTGCGCTCGCTGCAAATGAGTGTAGCCCGGGAGAAAGGTATTGATATGTTGGTTGGCCTGTTGCACAAAGGCGAATTGCACTTCCTGAATTTGGCCATTGAGCACTTGAAGTTGATCCCGAAGATACAGACGTAAATCTAGAGTGACCTGGTCGTTCCGGCTACGCCCCGTATGGAGTTTGCCGCCTAGCGGACCAATCAGTTCCGTTAACCGTCGCTCGACGGCCATGTGAATATCTTCGTCACTATCGGCAAAAGGAAACTGCCCTTCTCGCAATTCAGAGCGGACGCGGGTTAAGCCTCGAATCAGTTTTTGGCATTCAGTCTTAGACAGGACCTTGGCCTTCTCAAGAGTCTGACAATGGGCCATGCTGCCTTGAATGTCATATTCAAACAGTCGTTGGTCAATTGGCAAGGAAGTCGTGAACCGTTCAACAAGCGCATCAGTGGCTTCAGTGAATCGGCCACCCCAGGCCTTTGTCGATTTTGCCGGGGGCTTTTTCTGTTGAACCGATTTGACCTTGGAAGAGGAAGACGCTTTTAGGGGTTGCGTCGGTTTGGAGGCTTTCATGGTGGCTAGGAGCCCTTCTTCTTTGTCGAAACCTTGGAGCGAGATTTACGATTCGATTTGCCGATGGCTAACCGTAGGGCATTCAGACGAATAAACCCATTGGCATCACTTTGATCAAACCCTTCATCTTCCTCAAACGTCGCCAAACCCTCTCGATACAAAGACAATGGGGACTGACGGCCTATGAGTATGCAATTGCCTTTGTAAAGTTTTAATCGGACGGTGCCACTCACGCGTCGCTGGGCATCATCAATAGCTTTTTGCAACATCATACGCTCAGGAGCAAACCAGTATCCATTGTAAACCAGTTCCGCATACTTCGGAATGAGGCTATCCCGCACATGCAACACTTCTCGATCCATGGTCAATGATTCAATGCCTCGATGGGCGACATGAAGAATCGTGCCTCCTGGCGTTTCATACACGCCACGAGATTTGATCCCGACATACCGGTTCTCGACTAAGTCCACACGACCGATCCCGTGTTTTCCACCAAGCTGGTTGAGATGATTCAATAAAGTGGCTGCCGACATGGGCTTACCATTCACAGCGACGGGATTGCCTCGGTCATACGTGATCTCAATAGTTTGTGGTTTGTTCGGTGCTTTCTCTGGTGACACCGTCATCTGAAACATGGATTCAGGTGGTGCTTTCCAGGGATCCTCCAAAATGCCACCTTCGTAACTGATATGAAACATGTTGAGGTCCATGCTGTACGGCTTCGCTTTCGTGCTGGTAATCGGAATATTGTGTTTCTTGGCAAACTGCATCAGATCCGTCCGTGACTTGAATGACCAATCTCGCCATGGGGCAATGACTTTTATCGAAGGATCCACGGCCACATAGCCCAGTTCAAAGCGAACCTGATCATTACCTTTGCCTGTGGCACCATGGCTGACGGCCTGAGCCCCTTCTTTTTGGGCAATTTCTACCTGCCGTTTGGCGATGAGTGGGCGGGCAATCGAGGTTCCCAGCAAATAGCATCCTTCGTACACCGCGTTCGCGCGAAGCATGGGGAATACGTAGTCTTGAACAAAAGTCTCTCGCAGGTCTTCCATATAGACTTTGGAAGCGCCAACCGCTAGGCCTTTTTTTTTGATGGCCTTGAGATCTTCGCCTTGCCCAAGGTCTGCGCAAAAAGCGATGACTTCACACTGATATTCCTCTTGAAGCCACTTCAGTATAATCGAGGTGTCGAGACCGCCGGAATAGGCGAGTACGACCTTTTTAATTCCATGGCTCGGAGATGGAGCCAACGATGTATTTTTTGACAAAGATTGTTGTCGAGCACTCATGACCAAGGCCTTCCCAACCATTCCGTCAGAATGGCTTTTTGAACGTGAAGCCGATTCTCGGCTTGATCCAGCACGGCAGATTGTGGGCCGTCGATAACCCCTTCCGTAATCTCTTCCCCACGATGCGCAGGTAAACAGTGCAAGACAATAGCATCCTTCTTTGCCACAGCAAGCAAAGATTCATTGAGCTGATACGGACTCAAGGCCGTGAGACGCTGAGCCTGCTCCTCTTCCTGTCCCATGCTGGTCCACACGTCAGTATACAGCGCATCGGCATTGCGAGACGCTTCGACTGGATCTGATGTGATTTCGATGATCGCCCCGGTATGCTCCGCTTCTTTCCGGCTCATTTCTACAATCGAAGGGTCGGGCACGTAGTTGGAGGGACAGCCAATGACAATGTGCATTCCAACTTTGGCTCCAGCTTCAATGAGTGAGTTGGCAATATTATTTCCATCCCCAAGGTATGTGAGTTTCTGGCCCTTCAGTGATCCTTTTCTTTCAAGGACAGTCAGCAGGTCGGCAAGGGCTTGGCAGGGATGGGTGAGATCCGTCAGCCCATTGATCACGGGAATAGTGGCATGTCGTGCCCAATCTTCTAAGATCGATTGGTCAAAAGTTCGAACCACCAAACCATCTAAGTAGCGAGAAAGAACCAACGCCGTATCTGCAAGGCTTTCCCCCCGGCTCAATTGAATCTTGTCAGATGAAAGAAATAAGGCCTGCCCGCCTAATTGATTCATGCCTGCTTCGAAAGAAACTCGAGTCCTAGTAGAAGGTTTTTCGAAAATCAAACCCAGAGTGAGCCCTTGGAGCCATTGAGAAGCACGTCCAGGGCGTGGTGCCGCTTTCAGTTCGCGAGCAATTTGGAGTAGCCGTAACACATGTTGTCGGGGAACAGTTTCTAGGGTGAGCAGGTCCTTTCCCAATTCCCCTGGGATTGAGGAGGTTTGGGGAGAACGCGGAGTGTCTGGAATCGATTGGCCGAGAATGGTCATAAGGTGTTGGGACGCGGGATGCGTCATCCGTTTTAGGAACTTACAAAAAAGTCTCCACTCATGAAGCGTTAGGCATCACAGGTTTCAGAGTCGCTTGATCAAGACGTCTGACAGTACTTTCAAGAGGTGGTCAATATCTTTTTGAGTGATGATCAGCGGCGGAATAAATCGTAACACTCGCTCCATGGTGCAATTGATGAGCACTCGTCGTGCCAGGCAGCCCTGGACCAGGGGTTTTCCCTCGATGGAGAGTTCGATCCCCTGTAATAAGCCCATACCTCGGACGCTTGTAATGAGAGGGACCCGGTGTTGTAATTCTTGAAGTCCTTTTTTCAAGTAGGCTCCAGTGGCCTGGACTTTTTCCAATAGTTGACTATCTTGTATCACTCGAAGTACGGCAAGGCTGGCTGCACAGGCCAGTGGATTCCCGCCGAACGTGGAGCCATGCGTGCCTGGACCAAAGGCTTGCGCGATCGTATTCGTGGCAATGCACGCTCCGATGGGTAGTCCTCCACCCAATCCTTTGGCCAACGTCATAATATCTGGTTCAATTCCATATTGTTCGTAGGCAAACATCGTTCCAGTTCGTCCAATGCCTGTTTGGATCTCATCAAAGATCAACAGGATTCCTCGTTCCGTGCAAAGGGCTCGCAGCTCTTTCATGAATGATTGGTCTGCCGCAACTACGCCGCCCTCTCCTTGCACAGGCTCGATCATCACTGCTGCCGTGCGGTCTGTGATTTGGTTTTTAACCGATTCGATATCATTAAAAGTGGCATAGGAGAAGCCTGTCGGTAGGGGCGCAAAACCTTGCTGTACTTTGGATTGTCCCGTGGCAGTCAGAGTGGCCAAGGTTCGGCCATGAAACGAGTTGTGCATCGTAATGATGTCACATCGTTCAGGGCCAATGGATTCAGAGGCATATTTTCGTGCCAACTTGATGGCGGCTTCATTCGCCTCGGCTCCGCTATTACAAAAGAACACTTTTTGGCCGAAGGACAAGTTGCACAGCTGTTGTGCGAGCTGAACTTGGGGTTCGGAATAATACAGATTCGAGGCATGAATGAGGTGACGGGCCTGTTGTTCGATGGCCATGACAAGGTCGGGATGGCCATGACCAAGAGCATTGACCGCGACCCCTGCCACAAAATCTAAGTATTCGCGTCCTTCGGCATCGTATACTTTGCACCCTTGTCCCCGGACGATACTTATCGGTGCGCGGGCATAGGTGTGCATCAAATATTGTGAGGAATAACGATCGAGTTCTTCAGTGAGCATATCGTAATAAGTCCGCGTCAGGAGAGGCGAATCTAGCATAGGGATTCTGGGGGGCGCAATATGAACGAAACGCATGAACCATTATTCGTATCTCTTCGCTCGTATCTCGTGAAAAACCAAAAACGAGAGGTGAAATACGAGATGCCAGGTAGGAATCCCCGAGCCTTGTTCCTCGCGTGGAAGGATGCTATAACCCGGCTGGATGAAACAATGTGGCTCTTGCGAGCAACAGAATCCCGATGATGCGCAGTTTTGCCATCGTTGCGCCCAGGCATTTCCTGAAGAACCCGTAGCACCTCCTCCTCCTTCTTCTGATGATGTCCAAAACAACGATCATCTGTGGGAAACCTTCATTGGGCCAAGCCCTACTGTCATGTTTTCTCCTTCAAGAGGCTGGGCCTGGCGTCCGGCGGCCCTCTATTACCTTAATAAATTTTCAAAGTTTCGATCGGCTCGGGGCCCACGGTTTGAATTGTCCTGGAACTGGTCGGCTTTTTTATTCGATTTTCTCTGGTTTCTCTATCGAAAGATGTACTTGTTTGCCCTGCTGTATGCTGTGGGTCCGTTTTTGGCGCTATATCTTACGGGAATCCCCACGGTTGGGGTTGTCTGGAAAATCATGGCGGCCGTCAGTGCAAATTATTTGTATTTTTGGCATGCCAAAGACCATATAGAAAAACTCAAGGCTCAAGGCCTGGCCGATCAAGCATCTCAGGAGAAGTTTTTAAGAGATGAAGGTGGCGTGCAATCCTATGTCATTTGGCTCGCCGCAATATTAATGTTATTTGGGATGTTGTTTTCGAATCAGATTTTGAACATGGAAGGTGATGGAGTGCCACTTGAACAATCTGCACCTCATCCACGAGTGCAATTAGAAGAGTAAGGTATTTTCTCCATTGTCACTCTCCACGGCGGAGATATGGAAGTCGAATAGAGTCCTACGGTTAACTTTTCTCAGACATTGAGAGTTGCCAGGTAAACCAGGCCTGAAACCATTGATAGTCGTTCTGATAGGCCGTGTGAATGCCTTGGGTGCCTTCGGCTTTTTCATTTAATGTGGTATAGGTTCTGGGCCAGTTTTTAGTCCACCAGGATTTGAGTTCTCCAGCGTTCCAGGGCTGGTCGTTGGGCTGATTGATTCCGGCTGCGGTGAGGATATCGGTAATTATTTGCCAATAGCGATCTTTCCCCATGCCCAGGGCTCGAAAATGTTCACGTAATAAAAAGACCATCCAGAGTTCGGCGCTATGTTTTTTGTTGTGTTTAAAGGGTTGCGTTTGTCGTAAGGGGATCGGGTGAAAGTTTTTGATGATCGAAGTAAAGTCTGGCCCTCCGTAACTCCCGGTGACTTGGGCAATATCCTCCAACATGGTGGCCAATTCTACTTCGACCACGGGTGACGTCGGGGCGGTCTCTTGTGCAAATGGGTTGGGTGTCGTGAGCAGGTCAATCAGGGGCTTAATTTCACGCAATCGGACTACCGCCGCTTGCAAAATGTGTGAAGACTCAAGCCAGTAATCCTGGTCGCTTTTTGAAAGGCGCTCTTGTCCGGGCGGGGGCAAGACGATGGGCACCCAGTGCCGCAACAGGACAAACAAAATATAATGGATATCCCCATTCACCTCGAGAATATGTTCCAAGACCTTGTGCGCTTGGGCATTGTGAAAAAATCGTTGAGCCTTGTCTTCGACGCCAAGGTGTTGGCCTAAGGCGATCCAAAAATCGGCTTGAGGTTGAGGCGCTTGAGCTTCAGGCATAGAGTCCGCTACTTGGGCTGGCAGAATAGGTCGAAGTTTGATTCAGTAACCTAGGTGTAAGCATGGTACGAGGAGATGAGGGGCAACGCAAGTTACAGATAAAGCTGTTTCCGTTTGTCTTAATATCCATGGCGTTGAACGCGTAAAGTCTGATCGGAGGAAGATCACATGAAACAGCTGGTGTTGATTCGGCATGGCGAGTCTCAGTGGAATCTTGAGAATCGATTTACCGGATGGGTGGATGTTCCCTTGACTCCCAAAGGAGAACAGGAAGCCCAAGAGGCTGGACAAAAATTAAAGGCCTTTCGGTTTGACCAGGCGTTTACCTCGGTGCTCACCCGCGCGATTAAGACGTTAGAAATCGTATTGGGCGTAACTGGGCAAACGGATCTCAAAGTTGAAAAGAACGAAGCCCTCAATGAACGAATGTACGGAGATCTTCAAGGGTTAAATAAAGCAGAAACCGTTGAGAAGCATGGTGCCGATCAAGTAAAAATCTGGCGGAGAAGTTTTGATGTTCCCCCACCTGGGGGCGAAAGTTTGAAGGACACGGCTGATCGTGTGATCCCATACTATCAGGAGAAAGTATGGCCGGCTCTTTCGGGCGGCGAGTCCATTTTAGTTGTCGCGCATGGGAACAGTTTACGTGCGTTGGTCATGCACCTGAATCAGCTCAGCCGCGAAGAGGTCTTGGAATTAAATATTCCGACGGGGGCTCCGTGGCTCTTTGAGCTTGATGATGCTGGCAAAGTACTAAGCCATCGATATTTATAGCCTCAATGAGGCTCTGAATCTTAGAATGGCAGGTTGTCTGAGCTTAACCCCTGCTCGATCTCGGCGGCGACCTGTCCGATCTCTTCAATCGGTACGAGGTCTAGTAGCACGACTAGCAGTTTTTGCTCTTCTCTGGGTGGAATGGTTCCATCTAATTCCATTGCCGAGGCGGCCTCCGTCAGGATAGCGATGGGCTCTCCACCTTGTTCGGCAATATCATTCCAGTTCCTACCTTTGGTTTCTAAGTCTGAGAAAAATTGTTCAATAGGCCGATGCACAAAACCAAATCGGCTTTCCCACCGGTTTCGAATCTGCGTCTGAACCTGTTCATAGATTTCTTCCCCTTCTTGCTCAGGGATTCCTACCTTTAAGGCACATTTTATCCAGTAGGTGGAAAGGAGAGTGATTTCCCATGTGATTGATTGCGCCTGATCCCGAGATACCGAGAGGCCATAGTCCTCCAAGAAATCCGGAGCTAGGGCGGGGGGAATCAAGTTGAAAAGAGTTTCGGCTTCTTGTGGATGGGGTTGGGTCATTGGAGCATTTTTTTCGGTGAGCTTGAAATGGAGTATTCCCAGACTCAACTAGGATACGAAGGAGATCTGGCTTTTCGCAAGGCCCCGCCTTGACACTGAAAGTTCTCCAGTGACAGGCTTCTGAAAAAGTGTACGCTATACACATTCGCCTTACGCCTTCCTGGGATTATTAAGTAGCCCTCGAAACGCGATTTCCTTTTTCGTACCGAGGGTGGCCATGTCGTACCTTCTTATGGCGATTGCTGGCATGTGGATGGCTGATGGCCTGGTACTGTTGGTTGCGCCTTTGCGTGTGATTGCCCTATTAAAAGAATCCTTGGCCGTATCACCATCTATTATCAATTGGTCAGGCATTTCAGCGGTCTTGGGGGTCATTCTCCTTTTTCAAATCAGTGAGTTACCCTATCATCCTCTTTGGCTGGTCATTGGGTTAGTCATGGTCACCAAAGGGTTATTCTTTTTATTGGCTTCGCTGGAGTATCGTCACCTGATTGTGAAATGGTGTGTGAACCGAGAAGCCGTGGATTATAGATTTTGGGGCCTGGCACTCTGTACGCTTTCCGTACTTTTGCTGGACTCTGTTGGAGTACTAGGAGCGAAATAATGGGACGAGTATATTGATGGGGACCTTAATTCTTTTTGGCGCGATTAGTGCGACTTGGGGGTTGATGGGACTGGTGTTGACGGTGGCGCCTACGGTTTGGCTGGCCTTTGTCCAGAAAACCATGGACAATCCTGGTCAACGCTTTTGGCTCACCCAAGGAATGCTCTTGATGGGGCTGGTGCTCATTATTGGCACAGCACCTTTTCAGTGGTTTTGGCTGTGGGTTGCTTGTGGAGTCCTCATGGTGCTCAAGGGGTGCCTTCTATTGGGCTCGTCAGTCGCTTTTCGGGATCGATTAACCACTCTGGCCACATCCTGGCCGATGTGGGTGTATCGAGTGAGTGGTATTCTTACCTTAGTGCTAGCAGTTCTCCTGGCTGCGGATATTATTTTGTATGGCTGATCTATCCACCGATGATGATCTGCTCTCTACTTTGTGGCAGGACCATCAATCCGCCGATTGGCCAGTGGCTGGAGATCCTCATGAAGGTGAATTGATGACTTTGGATACAGTCGTCGCTGGCTGTGTCACATATTATATTGAGGAGCGAGAGCTTGATATTCAACGGGTAAGAATTCTTGAGGATTGCCTTGGAGATCTTGAGAATCTCATGCCGGACTTGGAGTCCGATGCGCAAG
>JAJDBO010000292.1 GCA_029261305.1 Nitrospirales bacterium | reverse complement strand
ACCTTAAACCCCAAATACCAATCAGCCAAAAGTGCTATGATGCGGCTGATCACCATGATGAACTAGGTTCACGATTTTTCCACAATATAATTCCTCCACAGGTCAACATTTATGGAACCGATAAAAAACGTACTCGTTGCTGTCAGTGATATATTTTTTTATACAAAAATTCGCGACGCCTTCAAACCCGCTGGCTACACGCTTCAACGCTTAAAATCAGAAGTGGATGTTGAGGCCAAAGCCACCTCCCTTCAACCCGTGGCAATTGTCCTAGACATGAATGATCCGAGAATGAATGGCACGCAAGCCCTACAGACTCTGAAACAAAATGAAGAATTGAAACACATTCCCGTTCTTGCCTTTGCCAATCACGAAGAAGTGGATACCTGGCGAACAGCCAAAGAATTAGGAATCAATAAAATTGTGTCGCGAAACGAATTTTCTGCCCGAACCTTGGCGCTTCTCGAAGAAGTCACCAACCAAGCTTCAACATGAAACACTCACCCCTTCATTCACAGCATGAATCGTTAAGCGCTGAATTTGCGGCCATCGGAGAATGGGAGATGCCCGCGCATTACGGCGACGCCGTGGCCGAACATCTCGCGGTGCGCAAGGGTGTAGGAATTGCCGACCTCTCCCATCGTGGTCTACTACAGGTCACTGGTGACGATCGAGTGACCTGGCTGCAAAGCATCATTAGCAACGACATCCTTCCGCTCCAGACTGGTCAATGGCTCAATTCCAGTTTCATGTCCCACAAAGGCAAGATGTTGAGTTATTTTCGGGTGTACCGACTCGAGGATACTCTCTTAGTTGAGGACACCGGAGAGGTGGGGGACACCACATTTCAAACATTTAGAAAGTTTTTGCTCTATGGCACTAAAGCCAAGATGAAAAGTTGCAACGAGGCTTGGGGCATGTTGTTGGTAAGTGGACCTGAGGCTCCCCAATTGCTCCAACAATCGTTTGGTATCGATGTCTCGGGACTTCAACCTCACATCTTTCTCAGTCATGAGTTCAATGGCCAACGACTTCTTATCGCCAAGACCGAAGAAACCGGAGAACTTGATTTCGAACTATTCGCCCCGGTGGAGGTTATTCCGCAAGTATCGGAACAACTTTGGGCTATGGGAACCCCTATGGGCCTTCGCGCCTTCGGAACTCAGGCAAGGGAAACCCTTCGCATGGAAGCCGGGATTCCCAAACTCGGACCTGACCTCAATGAACGGATTGTGCCGCCGGAAGCCAATCTTGAAGGTAAAGCGTTTAGCCTGACCAAAGGCTGCTATCCTGGACAAGAAGTTGTCGCACGTATGGACACCTATGGCTCCGTGAAGCGTCGCTTGGTGGGCTTGGTCATTGAATCACCCGATGGTCAGGTTCCTGATCCAGGAACAAAGATCTTCAGCGGAGAGCGTGAAGTCGGGTGGATCAGTAGTGCGACTCACTCTCCCACGTTGAATAAAACCATCGCTCTGGGATTTCCCTTGAGAGACTTTACTCCTATCAACACGAAGTTGTCCGTGAACATGAACGAACAACATGTTCCTGCTACCGTCCATACTCTCCCTTTTTTTATTCACGAATAAAATCTTCCTCTGAGCTAACCACAACAAACCTCTATGGCCCAAAACCATCATGGTTCAAAAGGGCTATGTACCGGCGAGGTCAAACATCATCATATATGGGTATCCCCGACTTCCTATACCCCTCCCTATCTTAAGTCCTTTTCGGAAAAACCCGAATGAGTCAATGAAATAAAGAGATAAACAGGGCCGAGATCTTGGTGCGGTCCATCCTAATCGAGCAGGAAAAATTTAGAGAACCTGCTAGACGAAGGCGCAAAAACTACTTCCTAACTTTGGGGAAGTATTTCCTGCGCTTTTTTTTTATGCGCGATGGCCGACAGATAGTCACAAGAAAGTTTGAGGCGCTTTCCCGCCAAAACATATCAGGTATGAACCCCACTCATAGGAAAGGTGTCAATTGATGATCAACCTAAAAAGTAACAATACTCAATTTGGCCTGACGCCAAAATTAGTCGCACTGCTCTTAGTGTTTGCCTGCATACCGACGATGGTGGTGGCATTCATTGGATATGATGCGACCATGGATATGGAAGAGGGAGTAGGAACACGCTTCGAAGCCACGGCCATTAGTATCGCGGATAAAATTGACCGAAACTTGTTTGAACGGTATGGCGATGTCCAAGCCTTTGCCAGCAATCGCATCGTTCAGGAACGATACAACTGGTACACCCAAGAAGAAAACGAAATCACTCGCGCCATGAATGATTATGTCGCGACCTATGGCATTTATTTTCTCACGCTGTTTGTCGACCTTGAGGGAGATCTGATTGCCGTCAATTCAAAAGACGCCCAAGGTAACCTCATTAATTCCCAACCTTTATTTTCGAAAAACTTCAAAGAGACCACCTGGTTCCAAGCTTTAAACGCCAAAGCCTTTACGACGGAAATGCCCTTCACAGCAGAGGGAAATAAAATTTCCACTGGGACGGTGATTGAAGACCTTCATGTCAATGAAGATGTCAAACTGGCCTTTCCTGGAGATGATGGGCTGACCATCGGATTCTCCGCTCCCGTGTACCAAGATGGAGAAGTCATTGGATATTGGAGCAACCTCGCCATGTTTTCGTTAGTCGAAGAAATTGTCCAAAAAGAATTCACCCTCTTACAAACAGCTGGGTATGCAGGGGCTGAAATTACTCTTCTCGATGGGGAAGGCCGAATCATTGTGGATTTTGATCCAATCCGGCAAGGCACTGAAGGTATGACTCACAATCTTGAAAATGTGCTGCTGAAATTTAACTTGGCTGAAAAGGGAGTAGAGGCTGCTCAAAAGGCCGTCGCCGGGAAAACCGGACACCTCAATGCGATCCATGCAAGAAAAAATATACTGCAAGCCTCTGGCTATTCACACTTACAGGGAGCCTTAGGTTATCCAGGGATGAACTGGTCGGTCTTAGTCCGCGTTCCATCGGAAGAAGCCAATGTTGCGGCGACATCAATTCAACGAAATATTTTCCTCGCGACGCTGGCCTGCCTTGGGCTCTTGATCCCTGCGGGTATTTTCATCGGAAGAAATATTGTTGGACGGTTGAAGCCTGTAGTAGCGATCACAGACCAAGCAGCCCAAGGGGATTTGACCGGAAGAGTTCCAGTTTCCTCGAACGATGAGTTAGGACAGATTGGCGAATCGATTAACCGGTTCTTGGATCAGCTTAATGGTATGTTAGGTCAGACCTCCAATGCTGCCCATTCCGTGGCTGCCGCAGCCGAGGAACTTTCTGTCAACGGCTCGCAGGTGGCAGATGCCTCCAAGGAGCAATCCAACCAATCGAATCATACAGCATCAGCCGTCGAAGAAATGTCAGCCACAGCCAATGAAATGGCGCGAAACGCTCAGGTGATGGCAACCACCGCACAAAACTTAACAACAACCGCTGAAAAAGGCGGAGAGGTCGTCGCGGATTCCATTGTCGGGATGCAGAACGTCGGTCGAACGATGAATTCTTCTGCAGAGCAAATCAATCAACTCGGTCAACGCTCCCAACAGATCGGTGAAATTATTCGAGTCATTGAAGACATCGCCGATCAAACCAATTTACTTGCGCTCAATGCGGCCATCGAAGCCGCACGAGCCGGGGAACAAGGACGGGGGTTTGCCGTTGTAGCGGACGAAGTCCGAAAACTCGCCGAGCGAACAGGGAAAGCTACCAAAGAAATTGCCAGTGTCATAGAGACTGTACTCACGGGAACCAATGAAGCCGTGGCCTCCATGCAGGCGGGAACCACTGAAGTACAGACAGGAATGGACCTCGTCAATGAAGCCGGGGCACGGCTAAGCGAAATTGTCGATGGAGTCAGACAAGTCACTGACATGGTCCAGCAAATGGCCGCGACCATCGAAGAGCAAACACAAACCACTGAACAAATTGCTGGTGGCATCCAAGCCGTGGCTGGGCTAAGTCAGCAAAATGAAGGAAGCGTTCAACAAGTCGCTTCCGCGTCAACCGATCTTTCCAAACTCGCAACCGAAATGCAGAACACCCTCTCGAGCTTTAGATTACACTCACGCTGGGAAAAGGAAACGAAGGGCGAGACCGTGAGCTAGAATATTGCCCCATTTGAGATTGCTTCTCTTAATGATAAAGGCCCATCAGGAGTACCTGATGGGCCTTTACTATTTGGGACCTATGCTGAGCGCTTATACAATTATTCTGGATGACGGGCGGCAGAGATTGTGCTGACTATTTCCAGCAAGGTACCTTCTCGTTCTGGGTCATCTAAGGCCACGAGAAGATGCGATTCTTCCCCATGGGTGATCGTGAGGGAAATAAACGGTTTTTCTTGGGCTTTCAATTTATCCCCACTAACCCCTACACCTCCTTCGTCTTTCCAGATACCGTATTGAATTTGAATTTTTTCCAAGCCTTTCAAGGAAAAAATATCATACCGGAAATAGTCATCCCCGATCACCATGTCAAACGCCACATTTCCTGGAGTGAGCACTACGGCATTAAACCGCCCTTGATCTTCATATCCATGAGGCAAACCAGCATTAATATAGAGCTGAGAAACCTTTCGGTCACCCAGAGCCAAATTCACTTTTTTCTTCATGCCCTGGTAGTCAATTTGTAATGGCCGCTCATCTTCGTCTGTTGAAGCCAGCGCGGCGGCCTGTAATTTTTCGAACACATCATCGGCTGTTAACATGCACAATACTCCTTTCCGAACCTTTAGCTTATTCTGACACACAAAACCCGTTGGCTACGATAGCGGGTCACCAAGCGGAAATGCAAGTGTCCTGCTCATCCCGGTTCAGATATTTTCTCTAAGCATTATTTGGCTGCTGCTTTATATATTCTTCCACGTATTTCCCCAGATAAAGAGGAGCCCATTGTTCCGGTTTCGGCCTATGAGTCCGTGCGACATTGTAGATTTGCAAACACCTCAAACCGTTGGGCATACTACAGATTCGTGAGTTTTACCTTTGTGAAGGAGCAGAGACATGAATGAACCACTTTGTATGATTGATGGCTGTACCCATCGGGCCTATGCCCCTTCGGGCACCGGGCAACTATGTAAAGAGCATTTTTCAGAATACGTACGATGGAGAAGGAAGAAAGGTGGCATGGGCATGTTTCGAAAATATAACTCCATGACCATGGAAGAACGCAACACGATTTTCCAGCAGTGGGAAAAAACTCTGTCGGTGGTGGGATAACCCTCCTAATTTATTGAGCCAAAAAAACGGAAATCCTAATCCCGCCTTACTCCATCAACGGTGAGCCGTGATGATGGATCATTTTCCAGCCTTCATCCAACCGTTCAAATAAATTGGTGGCCATCACTTGACTGTTTTGAGTGTTATCCCCATGGCGACTGGTAATGTTTTCTGTACAAATTACCCAGGCCACATCCCCAGCAACTTGAACCTGCAGCTCTGTCAGGGAAAATCCCATGGAGAACACATTGTTGAAAATCACCACCCAGGAATCACGTACCAGCGGCCATCCCACTCGAATACTCCACCCAGGGTGAATACAGGTCACATATTCTTGATGAGCCCAAATGCCATCCATTTTCATCATATCTAAACTTTCAAAGGCCGAATAAAAATCCTCATTGGCCCTCGTGACTTCCTCAATCCGCTCTTGCAACATCAAACAACATCCTTTCTATAGGCCATCTTGGTGTGTTTACTCCCACCAATTCTGTTTGCATCTCCTTGAGGCATCATCCCATCCTGACAGGCAATCGGCAACCCCAAACCCTTTGGGAAGACTTGTCATGGGTGGCTGGTTGTTGCTCATTTTTTACGAGCGACGAGCGACGAGCGACAAGCAACCAGCATCTGTTTCACGAACTTGAAGACCGCGTGACGAGCCACACACCACTGAGCACCAACACAATGCCAATCAATTTCACGAAATCAAAGGACTCTCCCAAAATGACCAACGATAGAAGTAGGGAGGAAACGGGAATGACATTGATGAAAACTCCTGCTCGGGAAGGCCCAATACCTGAGACTCCATAGAGCCAAGCTTGCTGCCCCAACGCCGTCGCGAACACGATGACATATCCTAACGCCATCCATCCTGATAAGGGCACACTTGCCACCCCACTGCTGAGCATTTTGTGATCGGTCCACAGGAGAGGGATTTGAATCAGAATCGAAATCAATAAGGTTGTCCAATTCACGGTCAGCGGTGACAGACGATCCATGACTTTGCGGCTTCCAATGGTGTACAACGCCCAGCTGACCAATGCCAACAACACGAGAATACCCCCAAGTAATGGACTTTCGCCAGAAGCCTCAGAAGCATTGACACCAGAAACAAACGCGACTCCAACGAAGGAAACCGCACAGCCCACCCACACGCGACTAAAGGGAACATCTTTGAGAATCACCGAAGACAGGACGGCCGTAATGGCTGGGCTGGCTCCAATAATGACGCCCGCAGCTCCAGCATCGATGTAATACAGTCCATACAAAATTAACAAATGGTTGCCGAGCACTCCCACGCCCAAAAGAGTGAGCACCCCAAGGTCTCGGGGCTTCCATTGTGTCTTGCCTTGCTCCTGCCACCACCACAAGGGGAGCAAAATTCCTAATGCTCCAAATCCTCGAAAAACCGACACTTCGACAGCTGAAAATGCCCCAAGCGCAATCTTTTGAGCAACGACCGACCCACCCCATACCAAAGCCGCGGTCATTAACGCCGCATACGCAGCTGATTCACGAGGGACAGCCATGGATTTTCCTTCCTAGCATACTTTTAGGAATTGGACTTATGGATTACAGTTGGAAAAGTGAGATCAGATTTGCCATTCTGGGGGAAAAATTACCATCATATGGCTTATTCCTCTATGCACTCGCCACATTCTGACTCAACCCCACCATGGCTGACTCCTCCAGAACCTTTACGTCTAGAGGAAGGAGCCATACATGTGTGGCGCGGGATTGTAGACATACCCTCCTCTCGCCTTCAAGTCTACTGGGAAACCCTCAATAAAGAAGAACAGCACCGTGCACAGCGGCTGCGCATTGCACAAAACCAATCACGATTCGTTGCTGCCCGAGGCATATTGCGATCTCTATTGGGACGCTACCTTGGCATTTTTCCTCGGGAAATCGAATTTGGCACTGGTCCCCATGGCAAACCATTTATTAAAAATTCGTCAACGCCGGAACTCCATTTCAATATCAGCCACTCCCAAAGAATTGCCCTGCTTGCCTTTAGCCAGGAATTTGAAGTCGGGGTTGATGTGGAAGGCCCTCGGCCTCACCTTGATCATGAGGCTATTGCGAAACGCATTCTCAATGACCAAGAACAAGAATGGTTCCAGAGCTTGCCGGCATCTAAACGTAGGTCTGCGTTTTTATCCTGCTGGACCCGCAAAGAAGCATTTACTAAGGCTCACGGAGCCGGTCTCACCTTTCCCCTTCGGGAGGTCACCGTGACCTTTTTGCCTCATCAAGCGCCCTCTGTGGTCAGCATTGAAAATACTTGCCTCAGTAACCAAACATGGTCCATGTATTCTATATCCTCACGGCCTCGATATGCTGGGGCATTAGTAGTTGCAGGCCAGCCAGATTCCATTCTCCATTGGAATTATCAATAAATGAAATCCTTAATGAGTCCAAAATCACTTTCGAGTACACCATGTGGATTAGAGACTGATTTTTCATGAATTATACGTTCCACCAGAACTGAATTTCTTCCAAAACAGGCCTAATGGCTTAGGTCTATAGGCCTTCTGTCCGGTTGACGTGACCTGCCCCCAAGAATAAAATGAAGCCCATGTCCCGAGAGGGTCACAAGAATCGTTTCACAAAGAAAATCATTTTGTTGACCTGATAAGAATTAGTAGAAGGAGGATTGTATGTCGTTATTGATAACTGATGAATGTATTAACTGTGGAGCCTGCCTGCCAGAATGCCCGAACGAGGCAATCTTTGAGACCATTAGCGCAGCAGAAGAAAAAGGCAACCAGATTGGAGATGGTCAAAGAGAGCATGGAGAAGGCGACACCGTGTATGTGATCACTTACGAGCGATGCACGGAATGCGTAGGACATTTTGATGAACCGCAATGTGCGGCGGTCTGTCCGGTGGATGATTGTTGTATTTCGGATCCGGCTATTCCGGAAACAACTGATGTCCTTCTTGAAAAAGCCAAAACGCTCAATCCCGACAAAGAAATTGATCCCGCAAAAGTGTGGAGTGGAGTGAGAAACTAAATCTGTTCTCATGTGCCAGCGAAAGAAAAGCCCACTCTCTGAATAGAGAGCGGGCTTTTTTTTTTAAAAAAATCTATCGCCGGCTGCTAGGAAATAGCAATATTAAGAGAGAACACCGCTAATGCCCCTTCCCACCATCCTGCATTAAACTTTTTGGAGTTCACCAATCCGCACAGACACAAACTTCGACACACCAGGCTCTTCCATGGTCACCCCAAATAACGAATCAGCAATTTCCATGGTTCGTTTGTTATGCGTAATGACAAGGAATTGTGAGAGATTGGTCAATTGCGTCAGGAACCGCGCAAAGCGGATCACATTGGGTTCGTCTAAAGGAGCATCCACCTCATCAAGAATACAAAAGGGTGAGGGTTTAATGAGGAAACTAGCAAACAACAATGCCAATACGGTCAAAGCTTTTTCACCACCAGATAACATCGAAAGGTTTTTGAGACGTTTCCCAGGTGGTTGCGCCACAATATCAACGCCCGCATCCACATGACTGTCATCAATACCTTCTTCGGATTCAGGCTTCGCGAGTATTAATTCCGCATGTCCTCCTGCGAACAGTGCCGAAAACACCTCGCCAAATTTCTCCTGCACCGCTTTGAAGGTTTCTTCAAACATTTGATTCGTGGTTTGACTCAGCCGATCGATAATTTCCTGAAGAGATTGGATCGATTCCGATAAATCGGCTTCCTGTTTTGTGAGAAATTGAAACCGCTCTTCCTGTTCGCGATGCTCATCAATGGCCGCCAAATTGAGTGGCCCCATCCGCTCTAATCGCGTTCTGATGATACGAACCCGCTCACGCCAGGCTTCTGGCCCTTCTATGGTCTCAGGGGCCTCAGGCAGATCCTCTGATTCAGCAGAAGACTCCCCTTCACTAACAACATTCGCCCGATTCGATAGCTCTTCCTCCGATTGCCCATAGGTCCCGGTCAAGGTATCAACCACCGTTTGCAAGCGCGTGCGCACTTCAGCCAATTGCACTTCAGTCGCAGCTCGCTGTTCACGGGTAGCCGCAAACTGTTTACGGATAGCCGACAACTGTTGTTCTAACTCTCGAACACCTCGCATGCCTTCTTGATGGTGCTCTTCCACCGCTTGTAATTGTACTTGCAGTTCGTCTTTTTGTAGTTGAAGTTCCTTGAATAACACGTCGGCCTGTGCCTGCTCGGCTTGACTCATTTGAGATTTCGACTCCAATATTTGCACTTGTTCGGCCAATAACCTCAGTCGCGTTTGCCTAGCTTCCTCTTCCTGTTGCATCCGATTCAAATCAGCTTGGGTCCGCTCACGACGTTCATACAATGTGGTTTGAGAAAGCCGAGCAGTCGTTAACTGCTCATATAATCGCGTGGCCTCCGCCTCTACTTTCTGAAGCTGGGCCAACAATTGTTCCAGGTCAGTCTCTTGAATGGTCTGATCCTGCCGTAATTGAACCAACCGATCCCGGCAGGCCTGACTATCTTCCTGAAGACGGGTGAATTCTTCTTGGCTCGATGCTATTTCTTGCAAGACGGACAGCACCTGTTCTTCAATATCAGACACCTGTTGTTCAGCATTACCCATTTCGTTTTCGGCCATGAGGACTTGGCGTTCAAATTCTTTCAACGACTCATCCAACGTTCGCAATTGTTCCTTAGCAGATTCCTGTTGCTGACGTAATTCCTCGAATTGCCGCTCAGCATGCTCAAGTCTTTGTACGATATCCCCAATGTGTCCCTCTAAGGTTCGAACTTCGCGCCTTCGTTGAAGCACACCACTTGAGTCACCGGTAGAACCTCCTGCCACAAGTCCAAAGCTCTCAATAATTTCCCCAGAGACCGTGGCGAATAGAGGAGCCATGGGGCCACTCCATCGTTGCTGACGAACAAACGACAACGCATGGTCAAGACTTTGAACGACTACCACACGGTGCAAGAGACAATGCAGGACAGCATTCAATTCCTCTGGAACACGAACCATGTCCATCGCTCGACCAATCACACCATCCTGTTGTTTGAGATCAGGCCACCAAGAGGGCTCTTGCTCTTGGACTCCATCAAAGGGCTGCGCTGGGATAAAGGTCCCACGGCCAAGATCGTGATCTTTCATAAATTGCAACGCCTGAACAATATCACCATCCCCCTCAACCACCCAGGCTCGAATATGTTCCCCCAACGCGGCTTCAATAGCTTGTTCGATATGTT
>JAJDBO010000291.1 GCA_029261305.1 Nitrospirales bacterium | reverse complement strand
GATCGGTCATGCTATGTGCCCATACAAAGGTAAATACAAAACCTACAAACATCAGCAGCAGAAACCAAGTATACACAAGGCGAATATGCCGATCGGTGTCACGGAGTCGAAACCGAGTGTTGAAGTTTCGCATGCGAATGGAATCTGCACTTAGAGCCCTAAGATGGATTCAAAAAACCCTGTTTCTGACTTGCCGGAGGCAATAGTGTTTGTGCCGAGTCCACGTGGTTTCAAATAAAATTCATTGACTAAAACCAATACCCGTTTGACTCCAGCGCTGGCTGAGCGGACCGACATGGTGGCCCCAGTGATATTGATAATATCGCGATTGATGCGGACGGGATCTTGAGCGGTCTTTCCTTCAAATTGAAAATTAAATCGTTTTGTGGCGATTTCATTCCCACGCGCTTCTCGATACACCAAAACTTCAAAATTCGTGACCTCGCCCTCGGAATAAACGCCAACCATATAGGTAATAGGGCGGTGCTTGCCAATAGTATTTTGGACTAACGCGTATCCATCGATGTTTCCTTTGGAAACACCGATATACACTTCGAAGGATGTTTCGGGGAATTTCCAACCGATTTTGTCTTCAATATCTGATTTTTGCTTTGGTGTTAATGGTAAGGTTTCTTTTCGAATCTTTTCGGACTCCGGAAACATCACTTTCGCCGCTTCTTCTTCAGTGAAGTAAATTTCCAAATGACCTAGCTCTTTAGCATTAAGCCAGCGCTTGAGCTCATGATCCCAGATTTTTTCCTGAGGATTATCCGCAGCAAAGCTAAGAGACGAAGATAGCATCATGCAAAGACCGCAGATCATAGAAATTTTGAAGAATGATTTAATTAACTGAGAATTGTGCATCCCTTAGCCCTCAATTGATTGGATATTCTATTCGCAAGCCGTTGCTCTTCTTCTTCGACCGGTGGAATTCGTCTCCAGGGGTTGGATTGAGATTGAACCCCCATGGAGGAAAAAAATTCTCTATTTTGTTGAATAGCAATATGTGTTCCATTCGATTCAGAAGAGATACTAATGAAAAATTTGGCTCGCTCTTGATTAGAATCTCGTGCAAAAGCTTCAAAGAGGGAAAACCCTGATTTTGTCTTGGATTCTAAACCTATCCACTCTGTTTCGATGAGGCCGTCTTCTTGGTTAATGCCTCGGAGTTCAAATTCATCGACACTCGCTAAGGCGACTGACCAGGTCTGATCAAAGGAACATGAGGTGGTGACCTTGGGTGTGTTAAACATACTCACACACCCGAAGGTCACCAAAGCGATACTGAGAAGTAGTACGGTAAAGTGTAATCCTCGTATCATAACTAATCCTCAGCTACTCATACATCCCTTGTTAAGTTAAAAATATGTGGTTGCTGAAAATTGCCAACCATTATTTGACGCCCGGCTTTTCGAATCAGAAATAGCTTCGTCATTAATGGTGTAGGCGAATTTTATGACGGAATCTTCAACTGGTCTAAAGTTGACGCCCAAGGTTACACGCGTCAAGTCGTTGGTGTTATTGCTAACATCAGCGTTGGTATCCGCTTCGCCATACCGAACGACTGCGGTAAAGGTTGATGCATCAGTGAAATGCGTTGGGGCTAATTTTTTAAGGAACTCCGGAAAGAAATGGTAATTGCCCTGGACATAGAACCCTTCCATCGACGCAGGGGGAAGGCCTGAGGAGGCCAATTGGTTTCCACCTTCAACGTTGACCCATGCCGCCTCTCCTTGAATCTCAAATGGGCCTCGTTGGAGGTTTCCATCAATAGCCATGATCGTCAGATAATTATCATCCGCGTCATCCCACGTCCCATGGTGAAGGGAGCCTGCAACCTCGACTCCTAGAATAGGGCTGACTGAAACACGGGCAACAATGGCTTTATTATCATTGTTATCCGTCTGGAAGCTTCCTCGAATGGACCGGAGGCCATTTCCGGCGGTGAACTGAGATGACGTCGTGCGGGAAACAATGCCGGTTCCTGCAGCAACTGAGTCTGATGTTGTTGTGTCACTTCCATCAAATCCTTGAGTGATATAAAATTCATAGTCAACTTTAGAAAGTTGAGTGGGATAAAACGTCCCAAAAATGCCAAGTCCGGATTCCGCAAAGGTTGAGGGAATGATCAAACGGCTCACCATGGGGCGTAACGGTAAGTCATTAAGCGGTGAGTCATGGATCAGGTTGAACCGGCCCATGGGAATCAGCAGGATACCACCACGAAGGTTGATCCAGTCATCAATCCGATAGTCCATGGTGGCGAACTCGATTTTGACGTCTCCATCCCCTTGATTGCCTTGTGGCCCACCATGTTCAATTTCGACTTCTGCCGCGACACTGATTCGGTCCGTAACCTGTGAATAGAAGAACGGCACAAATCGTTCTTGATCGAATTCAAGCCCATCACGACAATCTCGGGCCGCTCCCGCGCAATCGGTGAGAGTGAAATCGATGTAACCCCCGACAATGGTTTTGGGGGCTTTTACAAAGGGTTTCGCGTAAATCGTGCGACCACCCTGAAGGCCACTTCCTCCGGAAAATGTGCTGCCAAACCGTTGTGTGCTTTTGGTAGTATCACCCAAGGCGGGCATTGAAAGATCCTGAGATGGCGGATCAACTTGGGTCATTCCCCCTCCACCTCTGAGTTTTTCTTGAATCATTTTTCGAATCTGTTCCCGTTGTGCAGGGGTGAATTCCTCTTCCTCTGCCCAAACATTTGCCTGCGGTACAATCATGAGAGCCATCATTGCCCCCGCGATCAACAATCGTTTCATCGAACTACCTCCATCAATTGTTGTTGGGGACTCGGTATGGTCCTCTGAAGTCACTAAAGGGACTCTTGTGGTCCTCAGAGTAAATGTTCCTGTTTAATGCCATATCAAAATTTTTTCTAATAAGTTCTGTTGTTGAATGAAAATGTTATGATCTGCATGAAATTTGAGTACTATTACTTTGTTGTGGATGTTTAATTTCCGCATGTCGATATACTGATTTCTTTTTCCTTAATATTTTCATAGGGGATTGACACAATACGTTTGCAGCGTTTGCATTTCAGTTCGAGATTCGTACCACGAATTTTTGCAATAAGATGTCCACATGCACATCGTGCCTCATTGGTCTGAGATTCGGGTTCTTCTAGGATGCTATTGTTTTCTGAACTCATTGAAATAATTGGGAAATAACGACTGGATCCCAGTCCTCATTAAAAATAAGGATGATTGTTGTTCTCATCTAAATTGATTTTGATAACTATTATTAATATAGAATTTGTAGTGTCGATGTCAATACCCCTAGATATATTAAAATGAGTGGGGGGGAATCTATTGAATTTGCAAGGAATAGGCATATAATTTTCGACTGAAATAACTGATGTCTGAGGTTGTTAAGTTGTACAATGAATTGGAAATTTTGTTCGAGACCATAAAAAGTCTTGTATGAGGCACCCGTGTTATCAAAGAGACAAAGCTTGAAGGTGAGTCTAAAGTCGTGGTTTTGGTATGCAAGTGTTTGCCTTCCCCTGGTGCTCTATGGTTGTACCGCAACACAGCGGGGTGTCTCTGAGTCTTCCTCTGAACATGCATTCGTGTTTGGTTATGTTCACGTCGTGACAGACGGTCCAAATCCTCGTCGTTTTCCAACACATTTGAGATTTGTTTCCTTGAGTAATATGGATTCAGGAGAGAAATATAGGATTGATATACATTCAAACGCTGACCTGTTTTCTCACCATTTGCCCATCGGACATTACTCTGTTGATCGAGTACAATTTAATGAAGGCCCGTTTATGGCCGAGTCACATGTGCATATTGAATTTCAGGTGCCTCATCGAAAAGCGACCTATATCGGGATATGGAAATTTGAAGTTGAAACCCCACGTACGGTTCGGCTCGTACGAATTCACGTGGTCGAAGGTGATCCAGCCATCTCCCAAAAATTTCCCTTGGGACCTGTCTCGAAACGTACCCCTATTGAAACCATACTCCCGCAGCCAAATTTCATTGAAGTCCGAGTCTTTCCAGTTGCGCCAAATCCAAAAATTAAGTATTTTTATCGATAGGAACATTAACGTAAGTAATTATAGGTCGAGATGTAATCGTGATGAATAATATTGCTAAAACTCTTTTTGTTTGTGTGTTAGGGGTGACATTGATGGGGTGTGGGGGATCGCCCCATTTGGCCAAACGTGGCCAAATGCATATGGGAACTTTGGTCTTCCTGACCGCAGTGGCCAAGGATGAGCATATGGCCCATGGTGCCATTCAAAAAGGTTTTGCCGAAATTCATCGCTTGGAAGAAATCCTCAGTACGTGGATTCCGGATAGTGAACTTTCCAGAGTGAATGCTGGGGCTGGACGAACGGCTATCCCCGTGAGTATTGAAACCATGGACGTGTTAACCAAATCCCTGGAGATGGATCTGTTGACTGAGGGTGGATTTAATATTGCTATTGGGCCAGCGGTGGAAGCCTGGAATGTGAATCGGGAGGGTCGGATTCCAACAGTAGAAGAATTGGATGCCCTTTGGTCTTTGATCCAGCTAGAGAATATGCAACTTGATCGGGAATCCAGCAAAGTGTTTCTCCGTGTCCCTGGGATGAGGGTGGATATTGGAGGAATTGGCAAAGGCTATGCCGCTGATCTTGCCGCCAATGTTATGAAAGAAGCAGGGGCCATCGCTGGAGTCGTTGCCATCTCGGGAGATATCAAAACCTTTGGTCGAATGCCAGATGGTGAACGGTTTGTTTTTGGGATTCAGCATCCACGAAGTGAAGGCACGTTATTGGGGCAGTTGGAATTAGAAGATGAGGCGGTGTCTACCGCTGGTGATTACCAGCGCTTTTTTATGAAAGATGGGATCCGATATCACCATATCCTTGATCCGCGAACTCTACAACCAGCCCGTTTATCTCAAAGTGTGACGGTGGTCGCGAAAGATGGTGTGGTCGCGGATGGATTGGATACCGGCATCTTTGTGATGGGGCCAGAAAAAGGTATGGCGTTGATTGAGAGTCAAAAAGGGGTTGAAGG
>JAJDBO010000030.1 GCA_029261305.1 Nitrospirales bacterium | reverse complement strand
TGCACCTGGCTCGACATATCGCAACGGATATCGCGTGGTATGGATCTCCTACCGTCAAGGTCGTGACGAGTCTGTTGGTCCTGGTTCCAATGATCCTCATGACCTTATTGGGGGTGAATCTCTATGACGAGTATCAGGCCGTTACGGCCTCAGAACGACGAGTCGCTGAATTGCTGAGCCAACTTGAAACCGGTCGCCTTAGTCGTACCGAACTTGAGCAACGGATTGAGCAGGAGCGCCGTAAGGTTCTGGAGCTTCGTGGCGAGCAAGAGCATTTGCGAGAGCAGCTTCGGAAGGCATTGGGGGAGCAGGCGGCTGAGCGACGATCACAGGAAGAGCTTCGTGCCATTCGAGAACAGTTAAAGGCTTTGGAGCGTGGGCAACGGTTTGCTGAGGAGGTGATTGCCCGTTTTGAGACTGGCGTCGGATTGATTCAGGGGGGCTATGGTCTTTTCGAAAAGTCTTCAGGGCGGTCACTTCGCTATGAAGGATTCGACGAGATAGGGAACCCTCTTCTTGACGATCGGGGAATGCCCCGCTTTACGCTGGAAGGACACAAGCCTCCCGTCATCATCTATTTTGCCGGTACAGGATTTCTCATTGATCAGAAGGGAACAGTTTTGACGAACAGGCATATCGTGCGTCTGTGGGAAGTCCATGAGCCGCTTTTTCCTCTCATGGAAAAAGGAATTGCACCCTCAATACAGTTCCTACGAATCTTCTTTCCTAGCTACTCGGTTCCCTATGACCTGCTAGAGTTAGCGGTGGCCGACACGCAGGACCTAGCCATCCTTCAAACGACTCGTGCACCGAAAGGGCCCATCCCTCTTAAATTGGCATCGCCTGAGAAGAAAATTCAAGTTGGCGAACCGGTGATGGTCATGAGTTATCCAGGAACTTTCGATGGGCTGATGAGTCGGTTACCGGCATCGATGACTGAGGCGCTTCTTCAGGAAGCAGGGTCCGATCCGGTCGGGCTCCCGGAATTGCTTGCAGCCAAAGGATTAATTCGTCCGCTGACCACCCAAGGACATGTGACGGATGTGACTGAAGACATCGTCACCTACGAAGCTCGAATTGCCGGAGGAAGCAGTGGTGGTCCCGTTCTCGATCGTGAAGGATCCGTCATTGCGGTCAATCACTCAGAACTTCGGGTTATCGAGGGAATGGACCTCGGCGTGCCCATTGATTTCGTGAGGTCAGAGTTGGCTAAGGTGAGGGTGGATATGGAGCCACTCAAGCCCATCAAGATAGAGCCACAATAACACCACGGGAGTCGGTAAAAATTGTTGTGAGAATTCTTCTCGCCATCGATACTTCTTCCTATTCGAAACATGCGGCTGAAATGGTCACCCATTTTGCCACGCCCCCACGACTCCATATACTTCATGTGGTCGATATTGGGTCATTGCGGCATGCCTACCTCGCGGCGGATTCTTCTGAAAACGACTTTGAAGCCTATCGGCAGGAAATCTCCAAGCTTTCTCAACATGTATTGCACGAAATGCGAGATGAGTTGGCACCCTACACCTCAGAGACCCAACTCATCGCTGATAGTGGTGATCCGGCTGAAAGTATCATTCAGACTGCCGAAGAGAACCAGGCGGATCTTATCGTATTAGGCCACCGAGGAATGAATGCCACATCGGCATTTCTTCTGGGAGGCGTCTCACAAAAAGTGGCGACCTATGCTCCCTGTTCGGTGCTGATATGCAAAGGAGCGGTTCCTTGCCTCGATCGTATTCTCCTTGCAGTGGATGGTTCCGAAATCTCCAATAAAGCCGCAGCCTTCCTGTCCAGGAGTCCCTTTAAGAGTCCACTCCAAATTACCATCCTGACCGTCTGGGCTCCTCCGTATCCGAGTGGAGGGAAAGAGGCGACCCTTGAGAGCGCGTCTTTGTCTCTGCCTGGTTCCGCTGCCAAGGCCAAAGGTGAAAGGTTTCTCCATGGTGTGGCGGAAGAGTTTCGAGAGGGACCCTATGAGGTTCAAACAGATTGGCAAGACGGAGACCCACCTGCTGCTATCTTGGATTCAATCCAGCGACACGAAGCTCAAATGGTAGTCGTAGGGGCCAGGGGGTTAAAAGGCATCAAACGATTTCTTCTCGGCAGTGTCTCTCAAAAAATCCTGACACATGCCCCCTGTTCGGTTCTCATCGTTCGATGATCTGTTTGGCGCTGCTTATTTCGCGGGGCGGAAACCCTTCATACATGAGTCATTCTCTTTGTGGAAATGGCGGTGCCAGAGTCCGGATGTAGCTTAAGGCATCATGAATATCCTGGTCATTCAACTCTCCTTCCCATCCATGCATTTCATCCGAACGGATGCCGTCTTTGATGATGCCAAATAATTCTGAGTCGGATTTCACTCGGGATTCAGTCGATAGGAAATCCGCTGGTTCAACGGCAAGAAAATATCCAACTGGACCAGTGCCATCACCGGTTCGTCCATGACATTCCATGCAGTGTTCCTCAAAGAGAATTTTCCCTTGTTCTGGATTTCCTTTGCCTAGTTGAGCAAAGGCCGTAGGACTCACGAGTAGGAATAGCAGCGTTGCCATGATCATAAGGTCACGGATTAGGTTACGGCTCATGAAAGATTTACGCATAGATCGACCGTTCAAAACTTCCCCCAATAGCCTGTTCCTGTAGTGCGGCATCTTATGCCGCTTCCCAAGCGTGCCAGAGGCGGGATAAGATCCTGCATCTACAAAAGATACTCCCTCGTCAAAAAGACTTTTCATGATGCAGTGGGCGCCTCAGGGTTATGATGAGGAACGGGTCATTATTATGGTGAAACTTCAAGCCTTGCCTCGTCTTTTCCATCAACTCTCGCTTGGAGCACAGCGTCATTGATCTGAGTCGCTGTTGGAGCCGTGTATCCTCGCTCTCTGACATTTTCTTGCATGGCATGAAGAGAGTTAAACGATCGACTCCCCGCCCCTGGAGCGTCAAGTGTTCCTTCGATCACCCACCAAATCCAGTTTAAACGAGGCATATCAATATGGCTAACATCAATCCACAAGGGTGCGGGTTTGGCGTCTTGGTCTTTCATACTGTAGTGAGCTCCATTCTGCCGGCGATCCTCAAATGCTGTGGTGCCATTTGGTAGGAGGATGGCAAGGTTCATTCATGAAAGTTTCAATGTGTTTGTCTCTCGTAGGGTGCGAGAAGGCGAATGTAACGAATCACGGAATGGAGTTCTTTTCGACTCAGCCGAGTCCCCCACCCATGCATTGGGCTATACACCCCTCCCCAGACGACTTTTGACAATAGCTCGCCGTCTGTTTTCATTCGAGATTCGGAGGAATGAAAATTGGCTGGTTTGATGGTTAAGGATTTTGCTTTTTCGCCATCTCCTTGGCCTTTGGTCCCATGACATTCAAGGCAGTTTTTATCATAGACCGTCCGGCCAAATTCCTGGACTTCTGCTGGCATAGGTGCCATTCCAAAAGACCAGAAAAGAAAGATTATCAATATTGCGAAATATTGACCTTGGTGTGCCATGACGCCTCCCTTTCTCTTTTCTGCGAAATGTCTGAATGGATGTATCTGCATTTTGTACTCGATCCCAGGAATGCAAAAATATGTATTCAAATGGGGCATGGTGAACCCTTAGCCTTTCAGCAACGCAAGATTAAGGCCAACTATTTTGAGATCATTGAAACATGGAATTCCCGGTGTCCTTTGAAGAATTTTTTTTGATTAAGTTTAGGAAGTTGGAGGAAAGAGTTTTTTCATTTCCCGAAATCATCCAACTTTTCATAGGGAAGGATAATGAAAAAGAAATAATGCGGTAACCTTCTTGATCAACAGCCTTCGAGAACAACATCATTATTTGGGCAGCAATTTTTTTTTTGACTTCATGGCGCAATCTGCCCCAGATTCACCGCGAATCTTGTAGATTTTCTCCTCATTTTTGGGAATGGCAGATCCTATTTTTAGGGCCTTTCTTATGCAATTCCCGCAAAATTACATATTTTTGGGGCAAAGGAATTATTTTTAAATTAGGCATTGGTATTGCAAAATTCAAGTAAACTTCTTTGGACAATTTAGTGTTATGTCTATGCTTCTAGATCGCGACGATACCGGAAAAACTTTTGGTGCCAAGGAAGGCGAGTTCGGGTGCTGTATCATCATGGTGGTGGATGATGATGAAGCAATGAGAAGCCTTTTGGTGGATGAACTCAGTGAATGTGGGTGTTGTGTGGTTCAAGCCGAAGACGGCATAGAGGCCTTTTCCCAATTACAGGTGAGACCGCCCAGCTTAGTGGTCACCGATCTTAATATGAGATCTGGTGGCTTCGATTTTATCACCCGGCTAAAAATTGCTTTTCCCAAATGCCGGGTGATCGTGGTCACCGCCTTTGGTGATTCACACACTCAAAGTCAAGCCAAAGATGTTGGCGTCGATGGGTATTTTGATAAACCTGTTCGAATGGTAGATTTAAAAGCGTTGGTGACGGAGGTCTGTCCTCTTGTGCGTTGCCATCATGTTCCTATCAACCCTCAATAATAAGAGATCGTTTTTCTAGCGAATACATACGATGGCCGGATCGTTCCTCAATATTCCTCAGCATGACCCTATTCTCACTGCGCGAATAGAAACCCTGGCGTGTCTTGCGGATCAACTCTCGGAACCCGTGATGGTGTTATCCCCTACTCAGGACTTAGTGTATGCCAATGCTTCTGCCCAGCGGTTGGTCAGTGACTGCCCGTTGTTGGAACAAGTCCAAGAGGATGGGGGATCGATCAAACAATCCTCTCAGCCTTGCGAGGCCTGTCCTGGGAAAAACGTATTTGAATTGGGAGTGTCGTGGCATGAGAGTGATCATGGTGGACT
>JAJDBO010000290.1 GCA_029261305.1 Nitrospirales bacterium | reverse complement strand
GTTCAATTTCGAGAAGCCGACTGTCCTGTATACAGTAACACCCTGGGAGGGAGGTATCCTCAAACGCCTGATGAAATGCGAAGCATCTTGGTTCGGCATATTTGTGAGCCAGTTCGATTTATGGATGAGGTTCATGCTCTCTATGAATCCGGCGTTCGTGTATTTATTGAAGTGGGCCCAGGGAGGGTGTTGGGTAATCTGGTTGGCCATATTCTCCAGGATCAATCCCATGTGAACCTTTCTCTTGAAAGTAAAGGGCGAACGGGAACCTTAGGACTCTGTGACCTATTAGCTCAAGGTTGGGCTCAGGGTTTACCTGTTCAGGTCTCTCGGTGGTTTGAACATCGTGACCTCCCCGAGACAAGCGTGGATGAACTATTGGACCAAGCTCGAAGCCATGCACAACCACCTGTCACCATTTGGCGTGTAAATGGTGGAAGCGTAAGCCCATGGTCAAAAATTTCTCAATCAGATAAGAGCCAAAAAGTCTCTGATGTGAAACAACTTCAGGGCTCCCTGGAACAACCAAGACCACCGGTAGATGCCCAGGTAGAGACACGAATTCCGAAACGAAATATTATCGGTGGAAGGAACGTACACATGGATAAGGACAAAATGGAACGCGAGCAGGTTCTTCAGCAATCCACGGGGGGTAATCAGTCCACCCCAATTATTTTACAGATTCAAGCGAGTATGAATCAATTCATGGATTTGCAACGGAATAATCAACTACTATTGCAACGATATTTGGATCTCCAAGAGCAATTGATTGAGGCTGCTGTCGATGGCCGAGGACTCAAAATGATGAATGTAGGCATACCATCTGGTCATCAAATGAGAATCGATGATCCTGTTTCTGCGCCAGTCGCTCCTCAACCGTTGGTTGTTCCTCCTGCACCTGTTTTACCTATTTTGAAGGAAACCGTTGATGAACAATCTATACAGCAAAAAGAGGAGGTCCTTCCTCAAGCGACCCCACCTTCTCCAGTCATCCAGGTAACAGACGTTAAGATTCAAGCCACAGCAACGGAACTCAAGGAAGAGGAGGGCCTCTTTCCCTCCACTGAAAATTTTAAATCAGCACTTCTTCAAACCGTGAGTGAGCGTACAGGATATCCGACAGAAATGTTGGATCTTCATGCAAACTTAGAGGCGGATCTTGGGATTGATTCAATAAAGCTCATTGAAATTCTCACGACTCTTGAAGATTACCGGGAAATGTTAGAGGGCCAAGACGGTGCAGACTCCATGGAGGAATTGACTAATCTCAGAACTCTACAAGATATGGTGGATTGGTACGACAATTCTCGGAAAAAAAAACTGAATTTGCCGCTTGAGAAAACTGAACCCTCACCTTCTGAAACGATGAAGGATGACCGTGCTATTCAACGGTCGGTGGTAAGAATGAATGTGGTCTCAGAATTTCCTCAGTCCTCTTCATTCAAATTTCCCAAAGCCGATATCATTGTTCTCTTGGGGGAGCCATCGTTTCTGAATGAACACCTCTTGAATCGATTCCAGGCGGAGGGCTTTCAGGTCAAACAAGTCGTTCCCTCAACATTGAAACAAACGGTCGAAAAAAATGTGATCCTGGGCGACTTTTCTTCAGAGGAAACATTGGAACCCCTGCGGACAATGTTGTCCGGACCAGGGGAGCGGATAGGTGGTGTCGTCAATGTCATGGGTCTTAGCCTGGCTGATATTTCGTCGGAAAGTCGACTCGATGAATCGAAAACCTTATTCCTTTTACTCAAACTCTTGGAACATGACCTTAGAGCCAGTGCAAAACACGGGGGCGGCATTGTCGTGAATGTCACAGCCCTTGATGGGGCTTTTGGATTGCAACATCCAAACTCCATGTACATTGGTGCGGCAGGAACCATTGGGGTGTGTAAGTCCATTGCCCGGGAATGGGCAACCGTTCGTGTGAAATGCATTGATCTTGAACTTCTCCAAGACCCTGAAGTCCTTTCGACGCAAGTTTGGAATGAACTGTGTACATGGGATGGCTACGAAGAAATCGGACTGTCTGACGCCGGTCGAGGAACGGTGGAACTCGTTGAAACACCAATTGGGAAAGGTGACCTGAAAACCTTATCCATCGATTCACGCTCTGTCATTCTTCTGCTTGGTGGAGCATATGGGATTACCGCTGAAGTTGGAAAATCCCTAGCCAAAGAGTATCAGCCTCATTTGGTTATTATAGGGCGAAGTGTTTGTCCTGAGGAAGAAAATCAAAACACAGCCAGGTTGAAGCATTCGCATGACCTTCGTCAGTACTTCATCAACGAATCTCTGAATAGTCAGCAGGTCATGACTCCAGCAGAGATAGAAAAAAAGATTGCCAGTGTTCTCCGGCAACGAGAAATTAGATCGAATCTTTCGGCGATGCGGAAAGCCGGATCCAAGGTGACGTACCATCCGTTAGATGTTCGAGACTCCGTCGCATTAGGAAAATTAGTGGATTCCCTATACACCGAGAATAGTAGTATTCAAGGCGTGATCCATTCGGCTGGGATCATTGATGATAAACTGATTCATAAAAAAACGTCCCAATCATTTACTGCGGTGATGGACACCAAGATTATTCCTGCAATGGTTCTTGCCAAACATTTGAGACCAGAGGGATTACACTTTCTTCTTTTCTTTTCATCTATCGCGGCAAGATTGGGGAACGCAGGGCAGACCGACTACAGCGCCGCCAATGAAATCTTGAATAAAATGGCAGGCCTACTCTCTGGATCTTGGCCACAGGTTAAGGTGGTAGCCATAAATTGGGGGCCTTGGGCAGGAGGAATGGTAGACGAGGCACTTCAAAATTCTTTCGAGAATAAGGGAATAGGTGTGATTCCAATGGATGTTGGCGTGCAATATTGCCTAGATGAATTACACCATCGTTCTGTCGAAAGCCCTGAAATTCTCATTTCCTCACCTGTCACTGCTAAGGATCTAACCGTCTAGGAATTAAAGTGGATGAATATGAGCGTCTACATGACCAGAGAAACACCACAATTGATATGGCAATGATGTCCCAACAACAAGACTCACGTCTGCCCCTCATTGGGCAGGTAATCCGGTACATTCCCAACCAAGAATTAATCATGTGTCGTACCCTGGATATAGAAGAGGATCCATTTCTTGAAGACCATCTTTTTGTCAATGCGAGAGGGGTAAAAGCTCCCTCGGAATGTTTGCCGGTCGTCCCCTTTACCATTAGCTTAGAAATAATGGCCGAAGTTGCAGCCTGTCTGGCACCTGGGCAGGGATTGTTAGGATTTGAGCATATTTCGGCGCAAGAATGGATTCAGTTAGAGAAGTCGACCTTAGACTTGAACATGGTTGCCAAAGTACATCCCTCGGAATCTTTAGATACCACCATTGTATTTGTTCAAATTTTCAAAAATGGACAATCAAAGCCAGCTATTCAAGGAAAAGTGTTGTTTGGAAGCCACTATCGCATCAATCTTGATTTATCATTTT
>JAJDBO010000289.1 GCA_029261305.1 Nitrospirales bacterium | reverse complement strand
GCACGCGGGTCCTGTAAATCTGTGGAAGATTCCATGGTGGTATGACCTCCTCCTAATTTAAACTTCAATGAATGGGTGTTCATGGGCATTAATAACAAGATTCGCCGCATCTTGGCTGTTGTTATAGGATAAACGCAACGTTGGCCGCTGTTGTACCAGATCACACAAAGCCTGTACCGCAGCCTCACGGTGCTCGACGAAACTCAAACAACTCTCTAACAGCTCGGCCACAGCAGTTCCCGGGGGATGAGGCACAAGTTCCGTCTTGGCCTCTGGGCTAAAGTGCGGCAATACCAAAATGCCAATCGGCATGGCGTGACGACACACCGTGTGAGGGTCAAGATCAACGGCAAACTTGGGTAACTCCCCCAATTGGTCCCGAGAAAAAATCGTGTCGGCCACCTGGCGAACTCTAGGCGTTTGAGGAAACGGATGAACCACACCAGTCACGGGATCCAGAGGCACAATGTCATCGGAAAGATATGTCCATCCCTGTTTATGCAGTTGCATACTCAGCGTGCTCTTCCCACTTCCCCAGGACGCTGCCAATACCACGCTTCTGCCAGCTTTAGCCACCGCGCCTGCATGCAACCACACCAAGTCCGTGCGGTTTTGAATAAATTGACGGACAATTTCACGCGTCAATAACGGGTGAAAATCGTGATACCCTCGTGCCTCTTCACAGGTCTTATCATTGATCAACAGTCGATACTGGCCAAACTCGTTGACGATTTTCAGACGCCCAATAATATGCTGGGGAGCTGGCACCAGCATAGCGCGAAAATGTGCCTGCACACCATCAATGACGGCCGGCTCTTCGGTCTCAATGGCTACCTGATGGGCTCCGAATTCGACATACAGAGTGGTGGGGTGCACCAAGGGTGACACGGCCACATGACCATTTCCGTTGGCAGAGTCGTCGGCGCCAATATCGGTCAAAAAACTCTCCGGCCATTCTCGCTGCCAGGCTCTATTGATTCTTGAATTAAAACGGTTCCAAGAATAGGGACCGGGATGTTCTTCAATCATGATCCCGTGTTGCATCGGAATGCACAGACTCACCGGGTGGGAACCTCGTTCCACCTTATCCGTAGGGTCCGGCAGCTCGTTCCACAAGAACTTGAATGATTCCGGTTTCCCCCTGTTACCTCTGTAGCGTTGGATCATGGAGGTAAACGTGCTCGTCATCGTGCCAATGAAATCTTGAGATTCCGCCGCCACTAACTGTGACAGAAAAGCCAGTGCCGTACTGTCGTGATGAGGAAGATCCAAAAATTCCTTCCGGTACTTTTCAAGAATAAAGTGATCGATAAACACATGATTGCGGTAGGTATTGACGATTTCATGAAAGAAGGGGTCGTCCGCTTCATCCGTCACGATGACAAGGAGGTCACCAATGTCAAAATGGGCCTTGAGCGCATCAATGGCCTCTTGCGGTTTGCGGACTAATGTGGTCGTCCCAAAGGTCAGTTTGAAATCACCTCTTCGAAAGTGCACGGCATTGAACGCGCCAAGATCTTTGACGATTCGATCAACAAAATTTTTGAAGTGAACCTTGGGTTGCATCAGGCGCAGCATGCGATGTACGGCTCGCCGAATGGGAGGAGCCAAGTAAAAAAAGGACGAATAGAAGGTCAAATTATGAAAGGGGTACCGTTCCTTGAGTCCGCCAGACATATTGAGGACGGTCGCTCGTTGACAGGTGGCGGTGTCGGAGAGAAACGACGTTCGCTGATGCGCAAATGCTTTGAAATCATCGGTGCTGGTATCTAGGTCCGGGGGATAAAAATACACGGAAGCCATCAGGGCCTGATCAGTTAACTCATGCGAATCATATCCACGAATATCAATCTGTTCAGCTTCCATCCATGGAACGGGAAGGTCAACAAGATCCGTAATTTTACTCCGGTATTGATTGGTGATGCCATCCTCGTACACCACCACATTCGCCGGTGGTGGTGTATTCCCGTTAAGAATGAGAATACGATTCGTCAGAAAGGCCATGACCACAGCCACTTCTATGGACATCATGGTATTACTCAATCCGGTATCACCGGCGATATAGGTGGTGTAATGGAGGTATTTCATAAGTGGTCTACCGATACGCCATACCCCAATCTTTGCTGGGCTTGTTTGGCGAGTTCAAAGAAATAACGTTCATGATCGGTTTGGGCTTCGTCATGAAAATCACCCATATCCGTGTTGAGAAAATCAATACGGTGAAAGAGTTGTTTGTACCATTGTGATCCATGAAACGCGCCATCCCCACCATCTTTAAGATCATGGTAATAGTGATACAAACTGCCTGGAGGAATCGACTCTTCCCATGGGTGGTGAAGAACAAATTCGGGGAGGTCGAGGAGGTCGTAGTCGATGCCGTTGGCCGTGAGCGCCAGGGCAAAACAGGGCATTTCCGCTGGCCAGGTTTTTGGCACCTCAACAATCTTCCCAAGGAGATACAGCACCTGGGTAAACCGGAAGCAATCCTGGATAAATTTTTTGTTTTTCACGGTACGGCCCGTGAGAAAGACGAGGACTCCTCCCGGCTTAAATTCATTTGTGCAGCCTAACGAAGCCAAGAGCGTGGGGAGGTGAATCCCTTTGGAGGGAGGCCTTTCCGTGAAAAAGCGATCCTGTGCAATGAGCCAGTTAGGGGTGAGTGCATTGTGTTGTGGGAACAGAGACGGATTGAGCTCTCGATAAAGAAAGATATCAGTCTCCATCAGACACACCATATCGTCTTCATCAATGTGATCGGCAATCATATTAAGTGCTTCGACGCGATTAATCGGGACATAGCGGTCGCCCCCATCCGCGAAATCCATATTTTCATTCGATGGATGATCACTGCCGGTCACATATCGCACTCGATACGTGTCGAATATATGCTGGAGCGTGTCCGATAATGGCGCATGGTTATTGCACACCACCACGAGAATTTCCCATCCCGGGGGAAGCGTGCTGAGGGATTCGCATAAGATAGGTAGTTGCCAGTGGAAACACGGATAATCTTCAATGCCAACGACAAACTTCACCGACGAGCGGGTGGTGCTCTCATCACCATTCATCTCGATTAAGTTGAGGTTCTGAAATCGGAGGAGGGTGGCAGTGAGGTCGGCAAGAAGGTCGACATCATCACAGTCATAGCGGTGACTTAACTCCCGAAACATCTCATTGATGGTATGCTGGCCATCGCAAAGATCCCAGATGGCCCTGCCAGAAGTATTGAGCGTAATGCCCTCGTCTCCATGGGTGGCCAGGAGGGTCAGGTCATCACGAACATCAACCTCTTGAAAGCACTGCCGCCTCGTGGGACGCACCATCTGTTGGGCTGTTGCAGCTAGTTGGTCTTCAGCATCAGTGCCCATCTGTCAAGTGTTATTTTGGACCAGGCGGGAATGTAGGTGCTGGTGTGGGCTCCTGCGTGGGTCTTGGCGTGGGTCTTGGCGTGGGTCTACCTTGTGTGGTGGTAGTCGTAGGGGCTGCAGTAGTGGTAGTCGTGGGCGCTGCGGAGGGTACAGCCGTGGTTGTTGCGGCGGTGGTGGTAGCGGCGGTAGTGGTGCCCGTTGTCGCTGGCGTGGGACCTCCTGTGGGCGTCTGCGTTGTGGTGGCTCTGGTCGTTGTGGTGGCTCTGGTCGTCGTGGGTGCCATAGTGGGCTTCTTTGTGGGCGCATTGGTCGTCGTGGGCGCCATAGTGGGCTTCTTTGTGGGCGCATTGGTCGTCGTGGTCGCTTGTGTGGGTACTGGCGCTGGGATCGGTGGTAATGTGGGGCTTGGATTCGGATTCGGTCCGGGACTGGCTTGGCTTTGTGCAAACACGGACATGGGTAGATTCACGGTGAGAATCACAGGCGCAACCCAACTGGCGTGGAGGAGTTGACGTTTAGTTAACCCGGCTTCATCTTCCTTTACTTTTGGCCCTTTGGGTTGGGTTTTGTCCGTTGTGTCTTCGAAGGATGTTGCCTGGGTCTCCTGAGAACCTGTTTGCCCCTCTAACTCATCCACTCGTTGACGAAGGGCGCGTAATTCAGCCATCAATTCTTCTTGAGTTTTATCGGCGTCGCTCATATATCCTCCTGAAATATGTTGAATTACGCGCTGTCGAATAGAGCCTATTCACACCCCTCATCCCACTGCGAAATCACGAATAGCTTATGGGAGAGGTTCGAGGCTGGAAATGTAAGTGCCCCGGCCTGATGCCAATGTGAGAAATCTATATCTCGTTCCGTGATTGTTGTCAATACAAAGAGTGAATCTTAATCCTCCCCGCTGTCATGCTGAGCCTTTCGATTTTACTCAGGGCAGGATCACGAAGCATCTATCCTTCTATAACTAGAAGCTATACTCACCTGGTCCAGATTCAAGAACACCAGATCCTTCGCCTACTGGCTGAGGATGACAAGGAAAAGACTCGCGGCTTTTTTTTGACATTCCTCTCGTAGGAACTCTATTTCAGCCTGGGTCAAACAGATGGATGTGGTTGATGCCCTTGCGCAAATTGCGAACTGTTTTAAGCGTTTGCCAAGTCTTCCCATCATCACTGCATTGGATTTCACTTTCGTTTGCGTGGTGCTGGGGTGATTGTTGTGCCAGGATGAGATGATTCACAGATATGGGCGCGGTGGCGGTTATTCCGACATAAAACTGTCCCTGTGCATCCGGCCGTCCGCCCCAACACCTATCGGTATCTTCAAAGGCAAATTGAGGACCGTACATTGAAATGTCGTCGGGAAAGGGGCATCCCGAAGAAAACGGTGTACCCGTTTGCTCCTGATGATTATGCAGGAAAGCCAATCGGTGAACATCCCACAAGCTCGTGGAGGTGCGCTCCGTCCGCACGCGCCATTGTCGGGCTCGGACAACTTCCTCTGAGCGGTAGAAGAGAGTCTGCGCACCTGGGGTGGGAGTGACATTGGTCACAATGGCGGTTTGCCAGTCTGTGCCATTCTGACTGTATTGAAGGAGCACCTGTTCAGCACGATGAGGCCCCTCTCGTTGTGAAATCGTGACATGTCCTGGAATGAGGGCTTCGTCGAATGTCATGCCAAGGAAAAAATACGGTAAAGGATTCCCATTAGAGTGCTGGCGTCCGCCCCAGTAGGTGGTTGAATTGGCATCCCAGGCATGGATGACTTCATAGCCGGCACCGGCATTTCCAGATTCGATAGGAATGCCCTGCAATTCTTCTTTCTCAGAATAAAACTGGCATCGTTCGACGTCCCATGCAAAGGTGCTTTCTGTATGCCATGCAAGGACACGCCAGTGTTTTGCCGGCGTTAAATTCGGTTGTTGATATGGACGGATGCCCACGATCTCCTGAATATTTTGGGCATATTCATGGGACACCGTATTGGGCGGGAGGTGATCGAACAAGAACGGTACGGCACGCAGAGTGTCTATGGGATTACGATGGATCCAGGCCTGTTTATCAAAATGAGTGGGTTTGAGAGGGTCGGGCAAACCGGCCATATGAAGGATGGTCTTGTTCACATCCGTCGCCTCACTACTAAACTGAAATGCCAGTTCCTGATGAATCACGGTACGGTGTTCGCGCCACCACAGGTTCCACAAATACGCCCACATCCCAGCCGTCCAGGCTTGAATATATTCTGATGTGGAATTTTTCAGGTTGTAGAGGCGGTTATAGCTTCTAAAAAGCGAGGCGAGTTGAACCGAATCGTCATAGACCTTCTCCCAGTATTGCCTATCGACACCCTGCAGTAAGTATTGCGCTCCACCGGAGCACAGTTCGCTGTCTTTGATCACGTCGATGTCGATCCCTACCACATTACACATGCATTGCAGCAGATGATCAGGCGGGAGAACCGGATTTTCCTTTTTGATTTTTTCACAACACTCGTGGAGGTAGGGATAGCCGATGTACGAAATCGTATCGCTGAGCAGGCAACACCCGGGATGGGTTCGAAGCATGTCATCGAAGTCCGGCAAACGTCTAAACACTATATCGCAATCATGAAAGAATATCGGGAGATCGTCCCACTCCGAATGCTCCTGGTAGGCTTTGATAATCAGATGCGGCTGAATTGATGCCGTGTACTCTTGACCATTAGCATCGCGGGTGTCCGGGTAAATCTTGATGTCGACCTCAGGAAAGTGGCGTTGCAGATCACGAAATTGTGAACTCGGTTCTTGACCGGGGTCCCGACTAAATAAGGCCACGCATTGTTGAGGTGGAATGCCCTTGGCAAGAAAATTGTGCAAATACACATGGCTTTGCCAGACAAAGTGCGGCGTGTCAGGTTGGGCGGAGACAAAAAGGATATCGGTATTGATCATGTCAGTCATCAAAATGTTGTTTGCGACTCGAAGTATTGTGTCCTGCGTTTAGGGTTTCGAATTTTGATAGTCCTGTCTAGAAGATGCAAATTATATCACTTTTAAATAGGGACGTGAACAAAAGACTAGATTGTAAAACAGGAGCAACCACAATTTCGAGGTCCTAAGGCTCCGGGCCGAATTTTTTTTGTTGCTTGACCATTGCCTTATAGTTACATAGGATTAAAATCTCTGTTAAGAAATCCGGTTTGGGCCTGTCATTCTGGTGCGGGAGGTGGAGGAATGTTTTTTCAAACGCCACAGCATCTCGAAGAACGAACTATTCAACAGCAAGCTCGCGTACCATACCATGGCTTAGGATTCCAGAAAGCCAGACTGGACCATGATTTCTACACGAAGCTCCTGAAGCAGTTTATCAACCATGCCGGAAACTTATCTGTCGATGATGATAACGAATACCTGCACACCACTGACACGCGCTCCGTCACGTCCCTCCTCTATGAAGATCAGGCGTTTAATGCGAATCTGCTCACAGCGTTAAGGCCACTTCATGAAGAGTGGTGTGGCCTACCGTTAATCAATGCATCGTGTTATGGAATACGCGTGTACCAGCGGGGCAGCTATCTCTATTCTCATGTTGATACCATCAACACCCATGTGATCAGCTCAACGATATGCATTGATTATCAACTCGACAAACCATGGCCTTTATACATCGAGGATATACAAGGCCAGGCCCATGAAATTTCAATGTCCCCCGGCGAAATGATCTTTTACGAAAGTGCAAAGTTGAAGCATGCCAGACCGTACCCCATGGAGGGAGAGTATTACGCCTCCATGTTCGTGCATTATACCCCGGTCGGGTGGACCCTCGCGCCGCAGACTTGATGCAACCCTACCCCTGCTGAAAGTGTTTGCATGCCAGACCAGGAGAATTTCCAGACACAGTTTATTGCCGAGTTGAATAATTTGCGTCAGCGGGTTTCACAACTCGAAGCCTTGAAGAATGGGGTTGCCCCGCCAACAACCTCCCAAACATTTTCTCATACCGCTTCCACCTCAAACACCCGACCGCACATCTTTGTGTCGATCGCCTCGTACTGTGATCCGGATCTGCCACGAACATTGGAGGATTGTCTTGCCAATGCCCAATATCCTGACCGGTTACGCTTTGGCATCTGTTGGCAATACGACGAACAAAACCCTGTAGATGTTACCACATTTCAGCGAGATCCACGGTTTCGCTTCTTAAACTATCGGATTGAAGAGAGTCAGGGCGGTACCTGGGCGCGGTCCATGGCGCAACGCTTCTGGGAAGGGGAAGCCTATACCTTGCAGGTCGACTCGCATATGAAATTCGAGTCGGCTTGGGACGAAACGTTAATCCACATGATTCAATCCTTACCGAGTGATAAACCGTTGCTCACAATGAATGCCCCCCTGTTTTGGTACGACGATCATGGGCATCTGCATCGACAAACCGACCTAGGAATTCGGACAACCCGCGTGAACGGTTGGCGAGCCCATGAGGGTTGGGCCCCATGGTTTGATTGGGGTACGCCCAATACCCAAAGCCCGGGTCGCAACCGGTTTATCTCCGGCAATTTTGTGTTCACCTTGGGAAAATGGAACATGGAAGTTCCACAAGACCCCGACCATTATTATTGGGGGGAAGAGTTTAATTTAACCGTGCGCTCTTTCACACACGGCTATGATTTCTTTTTGCCACAAGAGATTGTGGCCTGGCATCGTATGCATCCGATAGCGCCAAGACGCCACTGGGAACATGGACAAGATGTGGTACAGGCGAAGAATCGCACCGCCTACGAACGTTTACATTGGTTGGTCTATAGCGATGAGGAGGATATGCATAGCCAATTAGGCCCCTATGGGCCTGGCCAAGAACGCTCCATACGGGACTACGAAATCTATGCCGGTATGGATTTCAAAAACAAAACCGCCCATCCAGACGTGTATACAGGGAATCCTCCAGACCCGGTCACCATCAAATCCGACCGAGATTGGGAGCACTGCTTGACCTTCGACGAATACGAGCGTTTGCAGGCAGTAGCCGCTGACGTATCAAATGGCTCAGGGAATCGGCAGAGGAAGGTCACAGCACAAACTGAGTCTATGAATCTGGCCGTGATGCCTCTATGTGTGGTTTCGGATCGGTATAAATTTATCTGCATTCTGATTGCCAAGAACGCGACGTCTACGCTGAAAGCAGAATTTCGTCAGCCTTCCTATCAATCCTATGAATGCGCATTTGATAAAATTGAAGTAGACAAACTGAATACCTATTTTACCTTTGCGCTGCTCCGAGACCCTGTGACACGGCTTCTGTCCGCGTATCAGGAAATTTCCATGCGAAAAGATGGGCAAGCATTATCCGCGCATGACCCATCGTTCTTTGCCATGCCTGACAACCAGGAGCGATTCGTGACGTTTTTGTCCGAGGTCAAACGTCAGAAGTGGGATCCCCACCTTTTCGATCAGGAAGACCATATCCGTGATAAACGATTAGACTTCCTTGGGACTGTTGAAACATTCGACCGGAGTATGACCTATGTATACGATCGGCTGGGGATTTCTGACTACACCCCGCTTCCGAAAAGAAGAAGCCGAGAAGGGAGAAAGTCCCTTTACGAATACAGCAGATTCCATATTGTGCATGTTGATGATTTGATGAGGTCTATCATCCAGAACTTATACCCGAGAGATGTCGACTTGGTTGCCCAAGTTGTTCATGCCATGAATACAAACCCTGATATCGGGAGGAGTATTGCGAACAATGCCATCACTTACAAATACAATGGTCAACACATCTGATATGTTGTTCTCGATATCATGATAGTTGGCTCTTGCAAATAACCATCACATAGATCCCATTCCACCATGTATGTCGGCCTTTATGCCTGGGCATATCCTTTACATCGTCTTCGTTCAAAAAAATTTCCTTTTCAAATAGAACAGAAATTTCCAGATCCTTCATCGCTTCTTTCGTTCCCTCCCTCACGTCTTTCCAATTCCAATCATCGATAATCACGATGGCATAGTTCTCAAAGTGACCATAATACTGCATGAGAGCCTTATATTGGCTTTCCTTACTGTGATGTCCATCATATAAAAAGACATTACAGCTTCCTAACTCGTTCATATCCACGGCAAAACAATCTTGCTCTATTATGGAGAGTTCGCAATGGCCTTTGTATTTGGAAACGTTCTCCAAAAATATTTGCTTGGGCCCGCCGAATTGGGACCAGTTATCGATAGACACTGCTGATAGATGATTGCGAAACATCGCCGAGCAGAGACTCGCCCCGGTCCAACTTCCAATCTCTATAAATCGACAACCCTCGAAGTTGCATACATTGTTGTAGAAATGTCGAGTGAACGTGCCACACATTCCCTCCATGGAGAGGATTTCTTCAGAAAGGCGTGATGTACTCTGCTCTGCCTTCTCGAAAGACGCCTCCACATGTGCGATCCATTCATCTGCGGTTTGGAGTTTGGCACTTGGAGTTAGATTCGACACACCTCTATCAGTTAGAGACACCGGCGCCAGCAGATGAGAAAACCTCACCATATAATCGTCATATACCGTGTCGGATTCTGTTTTCCCCTCGTCGAACCGAAATTTTCTCAGGTAATAGTGGTGGAAGAAAATATCGGTATCGTCGATTTGAGTTTCAGTTGCATCTTCCTGAATCCAATGAAACCGCATAAACCGGACATTTCTCGGCGAGACGAATAATTTCTGGCGCTTTCGCCCCAAGGAATCGCGTTTAGCATGAAGAAAACTCAACAATGGGTTTTCAATATCATCATAATCCGCCTCACCTTTATACATGAACCATCGCAGGCCAAAGGACACACCTCCAATCGCATCAGCGTCGAATTGATGCAGAAACTCGGGTATCGTCTGGCCTGGAATGCGGAGAAACTCGTCAACGTCAAACACTCCAATCCATCGACTATTGGCATACTTATTCAGGCTATGCACCTGTTGCGGCGGTTGTCCGATTTGCTTGGGAACCTGTCGATTTTTCCAACGATAATGCCAGGGAATATAGGTCACCTGTCCTTGTTCAAGGTACGGTGCCAATAGCTGGCGTAAGGTGGACTTGTCGCGGGTGTAGTTATCGTAGACGAACACATGTTGGACCTGCATGCAGCGCAGGTAATAATCCAGATAATGCGTGATCCACCGATTCTCATCTCGAATGATCACACTCATGGCCGTGTCGTAGGCAAGAGGCCGTTTAGTCGATACACGGAACGTTTTTTCGTGAGGGCCTGCCTTGATGGTGAAGGTGATCCACGCATTCTCACGTATGTAGGCTTCAAGGGCGGGATGCTCAAAATCAAGGATGATGCTCGGCTCCCATGAATCCAACCGATGAGGAATGTAGGTTCCGAGAGTTTCATGGGATCCAAATGACAAGACCACCTGTTCATAGTCCACACCATGACATTGCCAATCGATATCCTCGTGGTAATAGGCCGCAACCGCGGTGATTTTTCTCCCAGACCCATGCACGAAGATATCCAGAAAAAGGTAAAAAGCCTCATTGTCAATCTTGACAATCTCCATGTTATTGACTGCCGTGTCATTCGGGTTTGCATCGTGTGCGAAATTTCCCAACTCAGATAGGGGTCTCTCGTTCTGTCTATTTTCTACATGTGATTGTGATGGTTGAACCAGGGCACAGGGTTCGGTCACCACATTCACAAGATGTTCCCGAGAAAACGATAATGCGGCCCGCCCTTCGCGAACTGGAATTTGAAAAAATGTTGGAACGTTGAAGTTTAAAGGTTGGGAATACGTCTTGAGAGCGGCGAAAAGGTCATGCAGAATCAATGAATCAGACGGCAATTCCACAGTATGACGCGAGCCACCTGCAAGATAGATTTGAACGTTGATCTGTTGAGGATCAGATGATGGCTTGATCGCGTCCACTATTGTGTTCTCATTTCTAGAAAGACAGTATGTGTCTCACGCAAAAAAATCATTCGGACCTTATCTTCTCTCTGTGCCTATCAAATCGATATTGAGTATTATATTTGACTTAGAAAATGTGTACAATTCGCGAATCCACCTCATGATGTGCCATCCCTGATCACGTAGGAATGATCCATGAATATTATTATTTTTAGTAAAAATCGTGCCTGCCAACTTGAAGCTCTTCTCCGGAGTATGAAACGATTTTTCAAACATCCACATGAAATATATGTGTTCTATACCTCTGAGAATCGTACTTATGAGTGTGGATATGAACGTCTTCGCTCATATGACGATAGCATTACATGGGTAAGGGAAGCACACTTCAAGTCCGACTTGTTGCATTTGATACAGCACACGATCAATAGATCATATGAACATCTGATGTTTTTAGTCGATGATGTAATATTTACCCGGGAATTCCGTGGCGAAACATTACTTCGTACATTTGACGAAACGCCAGACATCCTCGGACTGTCTCTGAGAATGGGTGAAAATATCACCTATTGCTATGTGAGAGACATCCCCACCACCCCTCCGACCTTTCAAAACGGCCATCAATGGGAATGGCGAATCGCAAGTGACGGATACTGGAATTATCCGATGTCGCAAGATGGACATATCTTTCGGTTATCGGAGCTTGAAACCTCTATTGCCAATTTGGAATGGGACAATCCGAATTCCCTTGAATCTGCAATGGCGGGAAACCCCATTGATAAGCCCTACATGATGTGCGACCAACATCCCTATCTGATTAATCTCGCCCTCAACCGGGTGCACGACACCTTTCCCAATCGGCACGGCGATATTACGGAAGGATGGTTGAATATGCGCTTCCTGCAAGGCTTGGTGATTGATATTGACCCCATCGTCCAACAAACCTACAACTCCTGTCATGCCGAGGTAGATTTGAAACTCTATCCGGAGAGTCGGACACGGCTCTGGCGGGAAATGTTGGCGCATGGCCCCTGCCATTCCAGCGTCCCTCATGACACCACCATTTGTAAGCCTGTGCGACCGGAGCAATGCCAGGGTCTTATTGAGCGCCGTGAAAACGATGGTATGCTGCTCTTTTCTCCGACAAGTAATGCGACTTTTTCGCTCAATCCTTCTGCCCGAGCCATTTGGGAACTCTGTGACGGACAAAGAACGGTGCCCCAGATCCTACAGACCTTACAACAGCATTTTGACGGGAATGAAGTCGATCTCCATGCCGACCTGCTTATGACGTTGCGCCAATTTCATCAACGTGGCCTTCTGACCTGCTCAGGCGGCACGCAGTCGAATGGGCCCAACACGAAACACATCGATTTACGGGACATCACGTTCTACGTGATCAACTGTCGGGAGGATGTCGAAAAGCGAGCGCGTATGGAAAATCATCTGCAGGAAAAACAGTTGAAGTACGAATTCGTCACAGGTATCACATGCACCCCAACTCATTATGGAACCCTACTTTCTCACCTCAAGGTGTTGCGCCTATCACAGCTTCAAGCTCCGTTTGTTATTTTAGAGGATGATTGTCAATTTACCGATGTCTTTCGATTTGACTTCGAAGTGCCAGAGCATACGGATGCGCTCTACCTCGGTATTTCCCTATTTGGCCTTGAAACCCCTGGTGAATTTAGCTGGGGAGTATGGGGCAATACCCAGTATGTGACCTACAATGACGACTATTTGCGAGTACTCAATATGTTAGGGAGACACGCCATTGTGTATCTGTCGGACCGATACCATCAGAGTATGATGGATGCATCGTTTAAGGCGCTCATGAACCCTGACTATCCCTATCCCGGAGACATTGCCTATGCCATGCTACAACCGTCTCATATGGTACTGACGCCTCACCTTCCCTGGTGCCACCAACATTCAAAGCCCATAGCCACCACCCTTCCCTTGCCCGCGCTCAGAGAGCTGGGAGACAGCGAGCTCCTGATGGAGCGCAAATGTACGGCTGCTATGGCATCCACAAATGAGGTTCTCGACGCCACTTGAACCTACGGGTTTCATTCTCAAATAATCAGGGGACCTGGTGATTCTGCAGGGTGAGTTTTTGTTGAGGCCTCAGTCGGCGGATAATGCCCAGAAAGGGACGCATGAAGACGTAGAGCCAAGACCATCTTTCCGGGAGATCCACCCAGCGATAGTCATCCGTCCAGAGTGAATAAACAAATATATTGTGCCACTTGTATCGCAAGTCGCTGCGAAGTTTGAGCCTGTATCGTATTTGCGCGGGCACGGCTGAGAGTGGTGTGTCGTCGGGACTCCAACATCGTTCGTCTGCGGTGAGAGCGTGCTCCGCAAATCGAACCAGGTATTGCACCGTTGGGTCTTCAATTATCCCAGACATTTTAGGATCGGATAACGGCATGTCGAGCCAGCGATGTGCTAGCACAAGTCCTTGAGACAAGATGCGTGACATCCCGAGGTCATGCGCTCGACTCACCAATTGAGGCATGTCTAGTTGAGCCATGAGTTCATGCAGGTCACACAACCATTTCAGGCGGAACCACCCGGTGTGTGCTCCATGCGCACAGAGATACAGGAAAAGATCTTCAGGCGGCATAGCCGCCACACAATTTCCTCCCAGCTGGACTTCTTCGCGCCTTGCCCAGATTTCCTCAAAGTCGACGGGAAATAGGTGCGCATTTTGACTCCATCGCCAATGCAGTTCTATGTGAAAACCCCGCTCCAAGTGTGTGTAGGTAAAATCCTTCCGCATGGTCATGAATGCCTTGATCTGTCCGCCACGCAGGGGAAATCCAGGAACCGTTTGCACGTAACCTGCCTCGGTTAAGATACGATCGGCTTCCCAGACAGAGGTCGGATCAATCAACAGATCAATATCGCCGGTATGGCGCAATCCTAAATTCGCGTAGGCTTGCATCGCCAGAGTGGGGCCTTTGATGGGCATGACATGAATGCCGGCATGTTCAAAACCCCGAAGAAGCCTGATGAGTTCTTCAGTTTGCATCAGGGCATGCAGGGTATTTCCATCAACCTCCTCACGGAGAGCTTCTTGCGTGTCATGAGGAATCGTGAGGGAATCGATTTGGCCTAGACTTTGCCAGACCAGAGGGGCGATGCGATGTCGAAAGACCAACTGTTGAAACACCTGCCAATTGAGCGGTGCTTGACCGCACCTCTCGATACGTTCCATATCGATAGAACGCAACTGCGTCCGAGCGCAGGCTAGAAGCAGATTCATCTCCGGGCTCCATTCGCAGGCGTGTATCTCGCCTGTAACGTAACCGGGTAGCTGCTGAGTAGGCATAGCCTTCATGGCCACTTCCTATGATTTACGCTTCAACGCGTTTTCAAAGCAACAGAACTTCATGAACCGTGCCTAGTAAAAGATTACGGAAAAACCAAAAATTTTACCAATGTTTTCTGTAACCAGAAACCCAAAATTTGGGAACTCCTCACTCGGATGAGGGGCCGATCAAATTTCTTCGTTGCGACTAGAGCGGGAAACACCAAATGAAAAGCAGCTCAATGGTCATAAGTCCATTCAGGGAATGTTGAAAAAAGCTGCTCAGTTATATGGTACTCAGATCAAGGCCGGCGAGAAGTGCCCAGTCCGCGACGGAACGTTCCGTTCCGAGGGTATAGCGGCCTAATATTTTTGAATCTTCCTTGCCATAAATCAACGCGTGTATGCGGCGAATCATGTTGTCAGTGCGTTCATTCTGCCACTGCGCTGATTTGGTTTCCCAGACCTTCACGCGTTTGCCATCCGGATAATTGCAATAATCCAAATGCCAAATCTGAAGTTCGTCCGGCAGATAGATATCGTAGCCCGAAGTGAACGTGCGCACCGACAGTGCTGCCTCATGTCCGGCATTGACCATGCCGGGATCTTCCGGTACCTCTCGTATCCAGTGCCCATGGGTGAACACAAAATTACAACAGATCAGAGCAGTCGTTTGATGCGGCTGTGATTTACGGGTAGGCGACATCTGGATGTCAATCCAGCCAACCGGCGGGATGAGCTCACATTTCATTAGCGGGACGCCATCGTAGGGAGTTCCTGCCCAGGAGATCACGACTTCACCGTTCTGGTCGAAGGTGAATGGCGGCGAACTGGTGGTTAGCAGCGGTTTGTCGCTCGGTTTGCTTTCCAACTGCCTGATAAGATTCTCGTCCCAACCCGATGCAAAATA
>JAJDBO010000288.1 GCA_029261305.1 Nitrospirales bacterium | reverse complement strand
GAGACGACATTACGCGACACATTTGTATATCTCGTCACCACAGAAGGAAGACAAGCTCAAATTGTGGAAGCCGTTCAGGCTGGAGCGACCGGATATATCATGAAACCATTTTCTCAAGAAAGCATAAAACAAAAATTGGGGAATCTCATCCCTTCGGAAACGATACCGATCGAATCAAATGTCCAGAACCAAAACGAAGAAGAACAGAGCCCACAAAATTCCATACAACCGGAAGTTCAGGCGACACAAGAACTTCAATCTGCAACAGCAGACTGATCCCCACCTAACTAAGGCTCGGCTTTCATTTTCTCCGATAATACTTACTCTCGCACCCCAGCGGCACAGTCCAAAGGGGTGTGAGGCATCGCCCAACACCACTTTAGTCTTCCATTCAAGGGTGCACCTCTAGTCCCAAAGCTCCTCCTATCTCTCCATCTCTTCCCAAAATCCAACAAAAGGCAACTTCTTCCAATAACCGTTTCGGTGGAAATTTTTCATGAATAAATATGGCCCCACCACTTCATCTTTCTTCATTTTGGCCGATATAAACCCTATAGCCCCTTATTTGTCTTTCCAGCCTATCATTGACCGAATGTGATTATAGAAGGAGGACTCCACCATGGGATTAGGTACCATTACTCCAAATGTTTTTCCAGAATCAACGCCGTTACTTGGCGGCCAAGCCTTTCAAATCGCTCAAAGTTCAGGAACACCAATTGAACAACCTCAACCCGATCAAATCACCAACGTCCAAAATCAAACAGATTCAGTCGAAATTTCTTCCACCGCATTAGCACTCTCAAAAAAATCAAAAGGCTAACCCATAATTTCTCCATCTTCATCTTTTTGTTCACTCATTTTCTGGTCAAAGTAATCCCTCTCGCGCCACGGTCTCTATGCACACAGGACCAAAATACTATGATCAATGTCGAAATCAGAAATTATGATTTAACACGCGTTGAAAGTTCGGCAGGCATTCATGACATCACCTTAGGCCTCCAACACCACACGTAGAGGTATTAAGTGACCTTCCAAGAATCCCGATGGAATAAAATGAAGAAGGATATTGAAGGCCTATTCAGTCCGCAGCCAGCAAAAACCACGAGTATTGAGTGGGCCCATTCAATCACTCTTTGGGATGGAGGAAGATGATGGAACATCCGCAGAAACCAACCGATCGCCGACGATATGAAAAACGTGGAGTGGCAGTCCCCGCAGGGATTCAAGGTCGAGGGCCCAGTGAATACACTCTCTCAACGCTACATAAACAAATGGTGAAGCGATATGGGGAAGGATGGGAAATCGATACTGTGTACCCTGGATCAATTTGCGAGACCTCAAAGTCTCCCCAACTGGAAGAAGGACACATGGTCATTTTCAAACGTCGCCGACAACTGCGAGACGAATGAAATTCCAGCACCAGAAATCTCGACGGATCTCCATACTCCTCCGCTCTAAACCTAGCTCTTCAACCTCACAAAAAATCTAGGAACTTTCCCACTCCCCTGCCGAGAAATCCCGGAGTAATTTCCCAGTTGAGTTTTTCTCCAAGCCAACCGATAAAACCTTCATGCCTGTCCCACTCTTTACCATTAAACTTGATTGCATGCCCTACGACCAGCTTCGGCTATTAGATGCTTGGGAAGCATGGGAAGTTCCATTGGAGCAGCAACGAGAATGGGTCATTCAACTATTTGGCAACCAATACGTACATGACATGGAGGAGTTTCTTTCGAATCAATCACTGCCTACACCGAAAGAAAATCACTCCGCTTCCGTCCAGAATCCCGACACCCCTCCTGGAGACTCCGTAGATAACTCCCAGGACGAATCCTAACAATCCAGAACACCAAGCCCTTACACCAAGGTCTGCACCCGTCATTTCGCCTTCTCAATTTTGCTCCACGAATCTCGCAAAGCTACCGTGCGATTAAACACCAATTTCTCTTCAGAAGAATCCACACAATCAACACAAAAATAGCCCTGTCGTTCAAATTGAAAATGGGTACCGGCCTTCGCATGTTCCAGGCTGGGTTCCACGTAGCATTGAGGTAACTGCTCTAATGAACCTGGATTTAAGCAGTCCCGATAATCTTTCCCTTCCTTGTCATTTCCCGGATCCGGAACCTGAAACAAATGATCATAGAGCCGGACTTCTACCTCAATCGCGTGGTCAGCCGAAACCCAATGCAATGTCCCTTTCACCTTCCTCGATGCTTGAGGTCCACCGCTTCGCGTCTCTGGATCATAGGTACACCGCACCTCCTGAATCTCCCCAGTGGTGTCATCCTTGATGACACTCGTGCATTTAATGATATACGCATAACGCAAACGAACCTCCTGCCCCGGAGTGAGACGGAAAAATTTTTTAGGGGGGTCTTCCCGAAAGTCCTCTTGCTCAATATAGAGGACTCGAGAAAATGGAATGGATCGAGTTCCCATCGTGGCATCTTCGGGATTATTGACCGCCGAAAGTTCCTCAACCTGCGCCTCAGGATAATTTTCAATCACTACTCGCAAGGGACGCAGTACCCCCATCACACGCAACGCACGTTTATTTAAATCCTCTCGAAGGAAATGTTCGAGCAATCCCATTTCGACCGTACTATCGCGCTTGGCTACCCCAATATGTTCACAAAAGTTTCGGATAGCTTCGGGAGTATAGCCTCGTCTTCGCAACCCCATCAGGGTCGGCAAACGTGGATCATCCCATCCCATCACATGCCCGCCTTCGACTAATTCTAATAACTTTCGTTTACTCAAAATGGTATACGTCAGGCTTAACCGAGCAAACTCAATTTGTTGCGAATGCCGATCCACCTGACAAGCATTCAGCACCCAATCATATAATGGCCGATGGTCTTCAAATTCCAACGTACACAAGGAATGAGTGATGCCCTCTACGGAATCAGAAAGCGGATGCGCAAAGTCATAGTTAGGATAGATACACCACGACTCTCCCGTGCGATGATGATGAACGCGACGAATACGATACAACACCGGATCACGCAGATTGACATTAGGGGACGCCATATCGATTTTTGCGCGAAGTACATGAGTGCCATCCAGAAACTCACCGTCACGCATACGATGGAATAAATCGAGATTCTCTTCAACGGATCGATTTCGGTACGGGCTATTTCTCCCAGGTTCGGTTAACGTTCCACGATGTTCCCGCATTTCGTCTGCGTTCAAACTATCCACGTAGGCCTGACCTTGTTTGATCAAGAATACGGCGTAGTCATACAAACGCTCAAAATATTCCGAGGCATAAAATAGGCGATTGCCCCAATCAAAGCCGAGCCACAGCACATCCTCTTGAATAGACTCGACGTATTCCACGTTCTCCTTCGTGGGATTAGTATCATCAAAACGTAGGTTACACAGGCCACCTGGAAACTCTTCGGCCACCCCAAAATTTAGGCACATGGATTTCGCATGCCCGATATGAAGATAACCATTGGGCTCTGGAGGAAAACGAGTTCTCACTTCCCCGGCGAACTTCTTGTCTTCGACATCCTGCGCAATGATAGTGCGGATAAAATCCTTTGGCGATTCAGCATTCAATTCTGTCATGAGCATGCAACTTTCAG
>JAJDBO010000287.1 GCA_029261305.1 Nitrospirales bacterium | reverse complement strand
AGATTCAAAATAATGAACACTGCCTTAGGGGCATTACGCCTAAGGATTACATTACGCGAAGTGGGGTCGTAACAAATTATGTATGTCGGGTCACATCAACAGGAACGTGGAAGCCTCGGGAATGGTTTTGGTTTTGTGCTCGCCACCATCGTAATGGGATTAATGACGGCCTTATATCACGAAATCTTCGCAGGGTTATTGTACGATTGGGACAATGACCCAAACTATTCGCATGGGTTTATTGTCCCCTTTATGTCAGCCTACTTTGTGTATGAACGATGGGGAATACTTCGAACCCTCCCTATTCAACCAAATATGCTAGGAATTCCCGTCCTCATCTTGGGAGCCACCATGTTGATCATCGGCTCCGTTGGCGCGGAACTATTTGCACAGCGAGTATCCTTTATTGCGGTCGTTATGGGGTTGACGCTTCTCATACTTGGCAAGCGTATTCTGTCGACACTCAGTCTTCCAATCATATTCCTCCTGTTTATGATTCCACTCCCAGCGATCGTGGTGAATACCATCGCCTTCCCCTTACAAATTTTTGCGGCACAGACTGCTTCCTTTTGCCTGTTTAATTTAGGTATTCCGGTCCTACGGGAAGGCAATCTCATTTCCCTGGCAGGAACGACTTTAGAAGTGGCTGAGGCTTGCAGTGGTCTACGTTCACTCGTCGCATTGCTGGCGTTGGGAACGGTCTATGCGTATTTTTCCCAACGGCAAATGTGGAAACGTTGGGCTCTGGTATTGCTCTCCATCCCCATTGCCATTCTGGCCAATGCGTTTCGAGTTACCGGAACAGGGGTATTAGCCAATTATTGGGGAACTGAAGCTGCGGAAGGGTTTTATCATACTTTTGAAGGATGGATCGTTTTTGTAGTGGCATTTATTCTATTGCTGGGTTGCGGCACCCTCATTGCAAAAATCGGCAAACAACCACGACACCATTCGGCAACTGGCCTATAACCATGGCGACACTCAACCCGTTAGCACAAAATATATGGAAATCTCGAAGTAACCTTACCCATGTATTGTTTCAAATGGAGAAACCATGAAACCTTGGCCTTTTGTGGTGGCATCGCTCATCCTCGTGGGAACCTTAGGTCTTATGCAATCGTTATCGCATGGAGAATTGATTCTTGGCAAGAAGCCATTTTCTGAATTTCCAATGATACTTGCCGATCGCTGGCAAGGAAAAGAAACTCCCCTGGAAGAAAAAATCCTAGAGATTCTCAAGGTCAGCGATTATTTAATGCGCATTTATAATCCTACAGCCTCATCGTCAGGGCTCACACAAACGCCCCCCCTGGTTCCCATTTCACTCTACATTGGGTATTACGAAAGCCAACGAACCGGTGCGACCTACCATTCTCCTAAAAACTGTCTGCCAGGAGCAGGCTGGAGTTTTGCCGATACCAGTATGGCCTCCGTCCCTATTGCCAATGATGAACAATCCATTCTGATTAACAAAGTCCTCATTCAAAAGGGCGACAATAAACAACTCGTCTTGTATTGGTATCATGACCGTGGCCGAGTGATCGCGAGTGAATACTGGGCCAAGGGTTATATGATCTGGGACTCCATGACCGCTAATAGGACGGATGGATCCCTCGTTCGCATTATTGTCCCCGTCAACGGCACCACAGAAGAAGCCTTTGAGGTAGGCGTGGCTTTCCTCAGGGACATGTGGCCAGCATTGCTCTCCCATATGCCACCTCCTGCTATGACGTGAGGTTCCAGTTGTGACCTTTGTCTGGCTCATCCCATTATGTTTCAGCTGCCTCACATGCTTGTTATTTGCAGGTGGCATTCTTCTTAAACGATCTCGTGGTCCTGTTGAAAAAGCCTTAGTGGCCGTCTTAGGCACCACCGCTTGGATTCAAGCTGGCATCCTTTTGGGAATCCTTGATAATGACCGAGCGCTTATGTGGAAACAGTTGTCAATGGCAGGAGAAATTGTGTTCCCCGTGGCCTTGTATAAAGTTGGGGCGTCTTTCATTGACGACCACCATAGCGAAAAGATTTCGGAAACGACCTGGCGATTTCGTGCCCTCTGCGTTCTCAGCCTTCTCTCTATGATCTTTCTATTTTTTCCAACGCTCTTTTCGACCGGGGAATATCAGGAACTGTATTCCATTCAAGGCAAACTCATCAGTCTCTATATTTTAGTCGCCCTCGTGGTTGGATTAGCCCAATTGGAACAAGTCCTTCGAGCCTCTCGCGACCCCCTCCGCTATCAGATTAAGTTTGTCATCATTGGATTAGGAAGTTTAACAGGAGTGGCGATCATTAAATCCAGCCAACTGAACATCTTTCTTCACGGAAACCAAGGTTTTGTCTTGGCGGAAAGTCTTATTACGTTTTTATCCATCACCCTCATCGGCTTGGGTCTGGCCCGGTGGCAGTTTTTCAATATGAGCCGAGCCATCTATATTTCTCCTCAAGCCCTCTACACCTCAATGACTTTGCTCATTGTCGGAGGCTATTTCATTATTGTCGGGGGCCTTGGCGAATTAATCAGGAGAACTGATTGGGCTCTGAGTGAGTCCCTTAGCGTGCTGGTGGTGTTCTTAGCTAGCATCGCTCTGATCGTCAGTCTCTCTTCACGACAGGTCAAAACCGAACTTCGGCTGCTACTTGCACGACATTTCCTGCAATCAAAATATGATTATCGACTCAAATGGATTGAGGTCACTGATGCGTTTCGAACCTGTGATACAGTTGACAGTATTTTAGACAATTGTTTGGAATTGATGATTCAGACGTTTGGGGCAGAACACGTCACAACCTGGCTCCGATATGAAGCCGATGGTCGATTTCATCAGGTTCGTTCTGCGAACATCGAAGCACCACCTGAACCCCTCCCCTTGAATCACCCTATCCATCGGCTTTTTGAGACAGGAGAAACAATCATTGATCTCTCACATGTTGAGGTTCCTGAATCACCTGAATGGCACTCCTTCCAAAATTCTACGCAGGCGCTTCTCTGTCTTCCATTACGAACGAGCGATACATTACACGGCTTTATTACCCTCAGCCGGCAATTTGGAAACCGTCACTACCGGCAAGATGATTTTGACCTCATCACCTCCATCACTCATTACGTATCAGTGCAATTAACACATATTAAACTTTCAGAAGAACGAACAGCTACGGCGAAATGGGAGGCCGTCAGCCGATTTTCGGCCTTTTATTTACACGATCTCAAAACGCTCATTGCTGGGCTATCTATGGTAGCTCAAAACGCGAAGACGCTTGGCCATGATCCGGCATTCCAAGAATCCGCAATGAGGACGGTCACAAATACAGTCACCAAATTAACCGGACTCATCAATAAACTCTCCGTACAATCGAAGTCCGTCACCGTCGAACAAGCAGAGTCTTTTCATAACGTCAATATCAATGACATTATTATTGAGGCCATTCGCTCCCTATCCACGAGCATGCAAGAACCAGCCTTATCCATGAAACAGGCCTTACCACCGGTCTCAATCGTACCGGACCAGTTTAAGCAATTATTAATGAACCTCATGATGAATGCGTCACAATCGGCTGGGGATTCAGCAAAAATTCAGGTGTGCACCGACTCTACAGAAGGAAACGTCGCCATTACCATTGCTGATTCTGGCCCTGGTATTCCCCAGGATCAATTACGCACATTGTTCCAACCCTTTAAAACCACCAAAAAAGACGGTTTTGGGATTGGGCTCTATCAATGCAAGTCTATCGTGGAACAATCGAAGGGGTCCATTCGTATTGAAAGCCAAGAAGGGCAAGGGACTCAAGTCCACATTTTATTGCCAACGGCGTAAGCCCTGTTAGCTATACACACAGTACTCGAGAGGATTGTATGAACACACAAATTGTTGCTCCAACACAAGACGATCAAGCTTCAGAACTAGAACCAATGAAAAAGAAAACCCCTCGTCTCACTCTGTTGCTCGTGGAAGATGATGAAGACCTTCGGCAACAAATGAAATGGGCCCTGAGTTCAGAATATGAACTCCGGGAAGCTGAGAACAGAGAAAACGCCGTCCACATCGTCAAAAATGAACCGGTTCACTTAGCAATTTTAGACCTCGGACTTCCCCCACGACCAAATGACGCAGTGGAAGGGCTTGCAGCCTTAGAAGAAATGCTCTCAATTAATCGAGACCTAAAAGTAATTATGGCAACAGGTAATACTGACCGAAGCCATGCGCTCCGCGCCATTGAACTAGGGGCCTACGATTTTCTAGAGAAACCCACACAATTGGAAGTTTTGAAAGTGGTCCTCCAGCGTGCCACCTATCTCATTCGACTGGAACGGGAAAACCGAACCTTAAGAAAAGAAGAAGAAGGAACTGATTTTGAAGCGATTATTGGCTCGAGCCCCCCAATGCAAAAAGTGTTTGAGGTCGTGCGCCGTGTGGCCAAATCCGACATTTCCGTCTTGATTATTGGAGAAAGCGGAACGGGAAAAGAGCTTATTGCTCGAGCCCTTCACCATCAAAGCGATCGATCGCGTGGACCATTCATTCCTATTAACTGTGGCGCCATTCCAGAAAATTTGTTGGAAAGTGAACTATTCGGACATGAAAAAGGAGCCTTCACGGGCGCCCACACGACGCGAAAGGGCCGCATTGAATCCGCAGACAAAGGCACGCTCTTTTTAGATGAGATTGGTGAGTTACCAACCGCGTTACAAGTGAAACTCCTTCGGGTTTTACAAGAACGGTGTATTGAACGAGTGGGAGGAAGGGAATCGATCAAAATTGACTCAAGAGTATTGGCAGCCACCAATATGGACCTCGAACGCGCCATGTCCCAAGGCCAATTTCGAGAAGACCTCTATTATCGACTGAACACCGTAACCATCCCGATTCCTCCCTTAAAGGATCGAGGTGGTGATATTATTATTCTCGCCGAACGTTTACTGTACCGCATTGCCGACGGCGCCGGAAAAAAACTGGCTGGGTTTACGAAAGAGGCAAAAGTCAGCCTGGAACGATACCATTGGCCTGGAAACGTCAGAGAGTTGGAAAATCGCATTAAACGAGCCGTGGCCATGGCCGATGGCAACCGTATTACCCCGGAAGATATTCAGCTGGATTCTCATAACGTAGGATATGCGGGCTGTAGCCTCAAGCAGGCACGAGAGGCCGTAGAACGAGAACTCATTCAACGAACTTTAGAAAAAACTGGAGGGAATATTACACGTGCCGCCGCAGAACTAGGCGTGAGTCGTCCGACCCTGCATGAATTGATCACTCGTTACTCCTTACGGTAGGGCCAGGAATTTTACAAATCGGGAGGCCCCCTCCCTCTAGCGAGAATTACCCAATGAAGAAACATCAAAAATGGTGAATCTCTAGGGAGTGAGAATAAAACTTGCTTATCCCTTAAGAACATTCAGCGGATTCGTTTATCTCTGATCTTTCCATTCAAGATCAGTGTCGAGAAACCGACACCACGCTTCTTTTTAAGACTTTCTCCCATGGCCCACCCCAAAAGCTCCACCTTTCCGAAATTCTCTGCCTTAATAAAAACCAAAATTTTGAAAATATCTCCTTAGCAATATCTCTTCTTCTAAAATGTCTGTCGTTTTGCTCATTTTCTTTGTGAGAAAAAAAGAAGAAATACATTTCCCCTTATCCAAGAAGACAGAAAAATTCTATCTGATATCCCCTTCATGACAAAAATCTTACGCGTCAACTTTCCCCGTCGGATTTCTTTACAGGTCAATCAAGTTCCCAAACACTTTGATTTTGTTGTCATTTTAAAAAATTCATTGAATTTAACAATAAAAAATCGTCGGAAATATTTACGATTAAAGATAAGAGTTTTTATTAAAAATTCAGTCGTCTAATTAAAATTTTCAACAAAATATAAATAATTTCAATGGCTTATGCAATTAAAATCAAGTCGTCAAAAACTTGGCACAAGAATAGCAATAGAGATCCCTAACGACTGACAATGATTCCCATAAATTTCACTAACCAGGAGGTCTCTTATGTTACAAAGCATTTCTCAACAAACGAAGTCGGCGTCAAACACATGGCTCCGAGTAGGCATCACATCACTGGCCCTAGGCCTTGGAGCTATGTTCTTGAGTGCAGGTAGTGCTTTAGCCACCCCAACCCCAGGGCACGTCTGGTTTACAGACACTCTGGACAACAGCGACCTGACAATTTTGCCATTGCCAGGTTCAGGGACTAATATCACCGATCACAGGAATAATGAGTTTTATGGCGAATTTATGGTACCCGACGTAAGTGCCCTGAAAATCACCACATTTACCTTAACGGTTGATTGGACAACCACATCCCCTATTGGATTGGAGCCACTCAGATTAGACCATCTCATGCTAGGTAGCAGTTTTGATCCCACTCTTCTCCCCAATAAACTGACAAATGAATCACCACTTTGGTACTTGTTCCCACATTCTCCAGCCCCGTCGTTTGACCAATCAACGGATGACTCACAATTGATGGTCTTAGATGTACTGCAATACCAAAGCTCTGAACAGTTAAAAAACTTGCTCGCCGGAGGAGACTTAAACAAAATCGCATTTCGTCTCGCGGATGATTTCACTGTCAATAGTATTACGTTAGAACTTCATGCCGAACCAGTGCCTGAACCAGCATCCTTGCTTCTCTTGGGTAGCGGAATGATTGGCTTAGCAGCCTGGCGAATTCGGAAAGGGAAACAAGCTTAATCGCCGCACTAAGGCAACCCTTTTAGAATCTCACAAGACGAACGGCTCTCCTAATAAGGGGAGCCGTTTTCTTTTTGGCAATATTGAGACCGAAGGTAAAAGGCCAATGTTTCTAATAATTAATCGGAGAGGATCGAAAAAAAACTCATAAGAAATTTTCTGCCAAATATTTTTTTCAATCCATTCGCTCTGAGTTCTGAATTAAGGGTTTCATTGATGAGTATTAGTAACTGTTTCCGCCACCTTCTCATTCATTGGGCAACAATCCTTCCCATGTAGGCTCATCACCTTAAAGTAGTCACGGTCCTTGGCATCATACTTTCTTCGTTAAAGTCTCGCCTTTTCCTTCCGATAAAACAGGAAGCGATTAATTCGATTATTTGATCGACAATTTATCCACTTGGAAAATTTGCATCAATAAATGCTTATGCAGAATTTTATCAATATTTAGTTTATCCGGCCCCTTCTCGATAATGGCAAACCCACTGTGAAGTGGGGACGCAAAGCCACGGGTCAGTGCTCTAGGCACTGATAGCCGGGTTACCGAAAGAAGGGAAGCGCACACACGCTCTCGAAAGAGGATGGGGCCATCCGACCTACTAAAGGAGGAATCCCATGCCCCATCAACGGAGCGTGATTCACGCATTTTGCCTTGTTCTTGTTTCAATCTTTCTTGCGCTTTTCACGTCTTCGGCATTAGCAGGACAAGTTAGCCTCTCCTGGAACTTGAACACCGAACCGGATATCAAAGGGTACAACCTCTATTTTGGCACCCAATCCGGAAGCTATGACGCACCAGGGTCTCCCCTTTTCATCGACCACCCGGAAGATTTTATCTCTGTCACTGGCTTACAAAATGGCGTGGAGTATTTTTTCGCCCTGACAGCCATTGACCAAGAAAACAATGAAAGTGAACCAAGTTCTCAAATCAGTGCCTTAGTGCCCGAAGACCCAGTAATACCAGACACCACTCCGCCGAGTACCCCAACGATTCAATCGGCTACGCCTCTCTCTGCCACGCAAGCCACCCTCGCATGGGCGGCAGCTACCGATAACGTCGCCGTCACCGGCTATACACTCTACCGGGATAATACCCCCGTCACGACCACCTCCAACCTCACGTATACGGATTCTACTCTCTCCGCCTCCACCACCTACGCCTACTTCGTGGTGGCCCATGATGCGGCGAACAACTCTTCAGGCGCTTCCGCCACCATGTCTGTGACCAGCACCAGCAGCGGTAGCAGCACGCCTGTCGTCGCGTGGACGGCCCCCGACCAAAATCCCGGCGGAATCTGGAAGAATTCCGGGTGGGACAATCGGAGTTTCCGCATCCTACTCGACGGAGCCGCCATTACCACCACAGGCTCTGCCATCCAGCTCACCCTGCAAGGGCGTACTTCCGACAGTTACACCGTGCAACGGGTTTCGCTGGTGCAACGGGATGGCAATACCCTCAATGGTGTGGATACGAGCTATCGGCAAGTCACGTTTGGCGGGTCTTGGGATGCCGGGGTTACGGTGCCAGCAGGCCAGACAGTCACGAGTGATCCCCTTCCCTTCGATTTGGTCGCTGGGCAGGATGTGTTTCTCACCTACTGGTCGCCTGCGGGACAGGCAACGCTCTATTACACGAACGGTACGAACACCTCTGGGTGGACCACTCAAGGCACGGACCACAGCACTACGATTGATTGGGGAAGTCTGAACATCCCATCGGCAGATACGAATTCACATGTCTATATTGCAGAGACTCTGGAAGTATTGAGCCCTGATGGAAGTGAGCCCTCGGATACCACCCCTCCAAGTACCCCAGCGATTCAATCGGCTACGCCGGACTCTGCCACGCAAGCCACCCTCGCATGGGCAGCAGCTACCGATAACGTCGCCGTCACCGGCTATACACTCTACCGGGATAATACCCCCGTCACGACTACCTCCAATCTCACGTATACGGA
>JAJDBO010000286.1 GCA_029261305.1 Nitrospirales bacterium | reverse complement strand
AGCCAGGAAGTCATGACGGAGGAAGAACTCTTCCGTCAATTAGCCAGGGAGAAAATCAATCCTGACAAAAAAGTCCACAGGCGAGCCTCGCTGATGGGACGAGATGCCGATTTCAGCCTATTTCGATACGTCATCCCAGCTGACCAGGTCATGAGGGATGACCTACCCACAGGCGCACATGATTTTATCCCTATCAATCCTGGGGACACATACTCTCCCGCACAACAAGTGATATATTTGGTATTTGGGTTAGTCACCGCATCCTTTGATGAAATCCCACTCAGCGTGGAGTGCCACCTAGAAACTTCAAAGATTTCAGAAGAGCAACCAGCCATGGCCCAAGACCACATCGCCATGGCCATGAATGAACAAACCGGGTACTTCATGCTTACACCACCGGAAACCGGATGGTCCATTGGTCTTCATCGCTGCGGACTCTATGTCGGCAATGAAGTTTCTGCCTACACCCACACCGACGAAGTTCGATTTCGAATCATGGAAACAGCCTCACCCTCCTGACCCATTAAACCTCGAGAACATTGGGGCAGATGTAAAGCTGAGGACCTTTTACCCTATGATTGGAGCTCACTAAGGAAGAGAGGGTTTGGAGGGGAATTTTCTATTCAACTCTTTTATGACCGCGAGGCGCATATCCCCATAGGTTGTTTGTAACTCAATGCGATCGTCCCCACCGATTTTGAAAAATTTCAATCCCTTTTGTTTGCCTTCTGCCAAATAGTCGTTGGTCGCGACGATATACATTCGCTCAGGATCCAACGCGTTTCCGTCGATCGTCCAGGTGCCATTTTGGTGTTTGAGGTTAGAAGACACCTGCAAAAATGCTCCGGTATCCTTAAGTCGATTTCCAGTAGAGAGAAGCTGCTCCAGCACCTCCCCCATCACCTGTAATCGAACAACCTTCCCATCCCAGGGGAGCACCCGCAGAACATCATATTGGGTAATAATTCCTACATCCAACACATCATCAATTCGAATGGACCCTGCGTTAAACACACCAAGTTGCGCGTCGGCTTCAACCTGTAACGCATCTGCAATGATGGCTCCAATTTCGGCCTGTTGAAACCGTACTGTGGAATCTCGCCCATCGATCATCTGTGGAAGGTCGGCTACAATCGCTCGTGGGGAAAACCCTTCTCCCTCAAAAGCCTTGAATGCAAGGGCCACCCAACGCTCTACTTCCTTGGCTGTGGCCACGTCGTTAGCCATGGTAGAGTCAATAGGCACATATTCAGAGGCGATAGAAATATTTTTTGAAGCTGGGTGATATCGTATTCGATGGATATAGACTGTTTTTGCATTGGCATCGGCCTTGGCAATAGGAGTGTTGTTCTCCCCTCGATAAAGAAGCATTTTTGAATGATTGTGACCACCCAACACCAAATCAATGTTAGGAAATTGCTCGACCAATAATTGATCATCTTTAACATCAAGGTGCGTAATGGCCACAATAACATCTGCTCGTGATTCCAAATAATTAAGCGCCCTTTGAGTCGCGGTTTCATAACTCTCAATAGAGGTATAACTCCGACCCTTCTCGTCAATGTCTCGAATCGTGATTGAGAAAAAACCCAACCGCAGTTGTTGGCCATTCACTATCCTCACAGGAACGATAGAATATTGAGTTGTCCCAGGCCATTCAGCACCATTTTTTCTTCTGACATTGGTGGCTAACAATTGAAACTGTATTTCTTGAATTCGCCTCAGGAAATCCTCTTCAGACATTCCAAATTCATGGTTGCCAAATGTGGCAAGATCCAGCCCCAAGGTATTGAGCACGGCCACCATATGCTGACCATTGAGGGTGTGACCCTGAACTTTTGCAGTCCCTATGGCCGAAGGGCTAAGAAAATCTCCTGCTAATATCGCAAGCGTATTGGGATCACGGCGTTCTAATTCTTTCAGCAATTGCGCCACTCGCGCCAATCCTCCAACCTTGCCATTACTGAGCGCATCAATCTCATACACGTCATTCATGTGAAGAAGGGTCACCTCAACAAAAGAAGACCCGGCCGTTGTCGATCGAGAATTACCGACATCTTCATGAGCACAGCCGCCAACAAATAGCCAAAGAATAATGAAATATACCCGTATGAGATTTATATGTTCTAACACTGCGTGCATACACAATCCCTTGATATTGAATCTTCTTTGGGTGATGTATTTTTCTAATTCTTTACTGAAGTGTCATTCAACAAGTCACCGTCTAACAGGTTCAATTCCATCAAAGTAAAACGGATGCCATGAGAAACTTGTTCAGGGTGCAGTTGGCGAAACCCAAGCTTCTCATAAATGCTAACGGCATTCGGAGAGGCATGCACCGTTAACGTCAACACATCCACCCTATTCTTTAGGCAGATTGTCATACTTCGATGGAGAAGTTCCCTACCCAGACCCTGACCTTGATGGCAAGTGCCCACAAAGAGCAGCGAGAGATGACTATGATCTCGGATTTCAATAACCCCGATGATTTCACCATTCCACACGGCCACCAGAGCGAAGTGATTCATCTTCCGACGAGCGTGCAGCGCGTCGGGTGTCACATACCGCAAAAATTCTTCCTGCCCTTCAGATGCATAATGAGGGGCGATGTCCGTAAGGAAAACAGACCTAATCAAATCATGGACAGCAGGAATATCCTCTGGCACCAATAATCGATAGGTCAATGGATCATTCATGGCGAAAGTTGCTGGAAGGGATAAGAGCTGAGTATCTTCAACTCAGGCATTGGTGCCTATGGTAATTCTCGAATTTGAATGGAATCAACCCGTTGTTGTGCCAACACGTCCGAGATAATCACGACCTTTTCTCCCGTTTGAAAATGTTCCCGTTCTTTTAAAATCCTAAAGGCCGTTTGCAAGGTTTTTTCAGGATCTGAGCTAAAGTTGATCCGAAAGGGAAACATACCTCGGTTGAGGGTCATGGTCCGACGAGACTGACTTCCATTGGTAAAAGCATAAATGTTTGTGGAAAAGGGACGACAATTGGAAACGAAATCAGCCATGAGGCCTCTCCTGGTAATAACCACAATTCCTTTGGCTTGGAGCCCCTCGGCAAGCTGAACCGCCGCGATAGCTAATTGCTGTTTGTCTTGTTTCAGTCTTAGGTGTTTCGCAAACTGTAAGCCTTGAATCGCTTCGGTTTTGATCGCAATCTTTCGTAGATGTTCCACACATTTAATCGGGTATTTCCCCACCGTGGTTTCTCCAGATAACATCACAGCATCGACTTCTTCATAAATCGCATTGGCCACGTCAGTGACTTCCGCGCGCGTGGGGATCGGATTTTGAATCATCGATTCCAGGAGATGCGTGGCGACAATCACGCGTTTTCCATATTCCGCGCAGAGCCGGACAATGCGGCGCTGCACATTCGGCAAGTCCTCCAGGTCGATTTCCGCGCCTAAATCTCCACGAGCCACCATGATGCTATCCGATTCCTGAATAATGTCTTCCAAATTGCGAACCCCTTCTTGATCTTCAATTTTCGCAATGACTTTAATTCTCCCGGCTTTACTGCCCATGATGTGCTTTAATTGTCGAATATCCTCGGCCTCACGAACAAAAGACAGGGCAATGAAATCCACATCCGCGGCTAAGCCAAACACGATATCCTTTTCGTCCTTTTGAGTAATGGCAGGGAGATTGACACGAATCCCTGGCAAATTGACATGGCGTTTGCTTTTCAGGACACCCCCATCAATGACGCGACACTGCATAAGCCGATCATGTTTTTCCAGCACCTGAAAATTAAGCAACCCATTATCCACCGTAATTTTATCTCCCACATTCACGGTCTCAATTAAATCAGCATAGTTGATGTGAATAGAACTTTCTTCCACATCCAGAGGCCCGCGTGCAGAGATAGACACAATAGAACCTTGCTGTAAGTTGAGATCAGCCACCAAGTCTCCTGTCCGGATTTCAGGGCCTTGCGTGTCCAAGATAATCGGAATAGGAAATTCAATTTTTTTATTGAGCGTCTTGATATGTTTGATGACTTTCGCATGGGATTCGTGATCTCCGTGAGACATATTCAACCGAACAATGTTCATGCCGGCATCATACATTTTGCGCAACATTTCGTAGGATTCCGTGGCTGGTCCAATGGTGCAAATGATTCGTGTCTTTTGCATACGTCCTTTCGTGTAGGGGAATTATCGCGCATTTTGAGGT
>JAJDBO010000285.1 GCA_029261305.1 Nitrospirales bacterium | reverse complement strand
TCTTCGATATCCGTGAGCAAGGTGCCTAGGGTTATCAGACAATCTGCCTTATCCACAAAATCCAATATTTCCTGGCGACCCACGAGTCCACCGTACACCCCGATATACAGCGGATGGTCTTCACGAATTACCGACTTGCCCAGCAAAGTTGTCGCTACCGGGGAATGCATGTGTTCCACAAGCGTGGTCAATTCTTTTTCAAGTCCAAAGCGGCACAGTTCGGCACCAGCTAAAATCACTGGACGCTCTGAACCTGAGAGGATGCCTCGAACCTCTGCCACGGCTTCTCTTAAGGCTGCGGGATCGCTTTCACATTCAGTCATCGTGGGAAAACTCGATAATGATACCTGAACAGGAGAAAGAACTTTGTCCCGAGGAATTTCCAAATAAATGGGTCGCTTATATTTCAATAGCGCCTCGAGCGCGCGGTCGATCTCGCGTTCGGCTGTCAGTGGATCGTTCAAAACAACAGAAGCAACCGTCACTTTTTCAAATACATCCCGTTGTGTAGAGAAGTCTCGAACCATATGGTGCAGGAAGGGATTGTTGACTCGTTCCGCCATCCCGGGTGATCCCGATAGTATTACGACGGGGGATCGCTCGGCATAAGCACAGGCCGTGGCGTTCACGATATTCAGGCCACCCACGCAATAGGTGACACAGGCTCCACCGATTCCGTGAATACGCGCATAGGCATCAGCAGCAAACCCCGCACAATCTTCCCGCGTAGTACCAATATGCTGAATGGGGGATTCTTCGATGAGTTGAAAAAGCGTGAGGACATAGTCGCCAGGGATGCCAAAGATATGCCTCAGCCCTAGCTGATACAAGCGGTCGAGAAGGAGGGACCCGATGCAATGAGAGGGAATCATAGTGCGTCTCCCTTTACTCATTATATCGGAAATGTTGGTATAAAAAAGAAGTTGAGGAAATTAAAGGCCTCAACGATAAAACTCGATAAGCTTAAAAGTGCTTGGAAAGTCTTCAACCCGTAGGGGAGAAGGGTTTTGCCAGGATTATTTGGAAAGCCGGCGATGTCTCAAAGCATGGGATGAAATAGATTTCGAAGGTTTGGGGGGGGTAAAATGACAGGAATGGTTTGGGTGATATTTGAGCTATTACATGGCCTTTTTCATGTGATTGGCGCTGTAATTTTTTGGTTGGGGGAAAGGTTGCTGCACTTCCTTTGGAGAGGAGTTTAGAGAGGAAAATCAACTCCGAAATGATTTGATGGCAGTGGGCCTATTTTTACTCTTTGCCTCAGCATTTGTTTATTTTAAAAATTATACGTAGTTCGAAATTTTGACTAACAAAGGCCTTATTTTTTTTCTAACTCATCAATTACTGCTGCGCCAACGGCATCTCCCCAGACATTGACCGTGGTTCGGCAACGGTCGAGAAACCAATCGATGACCAAAATTAGAGCAACACCTTCCAGCGGGAGGCCCACAGCCTTGAGCACGATGACCATGGTGACGAGTCCAGCTTCAGGGATTCCTGCTGCGCCCACGCCTGCGAGTGTGGCGGTCAAGACGACAATGATCATTTGGGCCAGGCTCAATTCAATTCCATAGGACTGCGCGATGAACATTGCCGCGACGGCTTCATACATTGCCGTCCCGTTCATGTTTATGGTGGCGCCGAGGGGAAGTACGAACCGAGCGGTTCGCGAAGATATTCCGTGTTCATCAATCACGGCTTCCATGGTCAAGGGAAGTGTGGCTGAACTGGAGCTGGTGGAGAATGCGGTGGTGAGGGCGGTGCTGAGGTTCCTCGCGTACTTGGGGACGCTTTGTTTCCCAATAAAGTGAAGAATAAGAGGAAGCACAATGAGAGCATGAATGAGTAACGCGATGATCACCGTAGCCGCATAGGCTCCCAGTGATACCAGCTGCGGCCAAAAGCCACTAAAGCCACCGGCAACCCCAAGCCGTCCGGCGATGAGGGCACCAATTCCAACTGGCGCTGTCCACATGAGCAAATGCACCATGGCCATGATGGCATCGTTCACTCCTTCAAAAAATCGAATGACAAATTGTCCGCGCTCACCAATGGTCGTGAGAACCCCACCAAACACAAGAGAAAAAATTATCAGGGGCAACACCTCGGCATTGGCCATGGCGGAAAAAAGGTTCTTGGGAACGAGGCCGGTCAGAATGGTATGGAGAAGGCCGGAAACTGTCGCGGGTTTATTTTCTAAACGTTCGGAGACGTTTGCTAGATCAGAGGCATCAACACTCGTTCCCGGTGTGCCTGGGTGAATTGCCAGTACAAGTAAAAGTCCGATGACCACGGCGATTCCAGTGGTGGCCATAAAAAAGAATACTGTGCGGGTTCCCAAAGGACCGAGTTGTCGGACATCTCCTAGACTGCTCACGCCTACGATCATTGAACTAATGACGAGCGGCACAACCATGACAAACAATGCTTTTAGAAACAGTTCGCCAAGGAATTGAATGGAAACGCCAATGTCAGGAGTGACACCTCCGACAATGATCCCTACAGTTATTCCAAGGAGAATGGCTATCAGCAGTTTATTTGGGTTGTGGGTGCTCATGGTCAAATAGAATTTGTGTGATCGAGTTATTGGTGGTGCATCATACAGAATTCTTGGCCATTGGGCATCTATCAATTGGTGATTGCATAATATTGAGACGGAGGATTGTTTAGGGTAGTGTGTGACCCGAATGAAACTGGGTGGAACAATATGGATATGAGGTGACCCCATGATCGTTGAAACCATCATGAGTAAACACATGGTGACGGTGGATATGGATGAAACACTTAGCCGAGTTCGAGAAATTTTTGCACAACACCGGTTTCACCATTTATTGGTGGTGAGCGGACAGCGATTAATGGGGGTCATTTCCGATCGAGATTTGTTGAAATCAATCAGCCCTTTTGTCGATACCCTGTCCGAAACTTCTCGTGATGTGGCGACGCTACAAAAACGTGCCCATCAAATCATGACTCGAAAGCCAATCAGCGTGTCAAAAGAAGCCACGATTCAGAAGGCAGCTGAGACGTTATTGGCCAACAATATTTCCTGTTTGCCGGTGACTCATGAAGATGGGACGATTGTTGGTATTATGACTTGGAAGGACGTTATGAGGGCGTTGGTGAAAGTTAAGTAGGACGATTACGAATCCTGAAAATTTTCCATTGGTGGACAGGTACAGACAAGGTTTCGATCACCATAGGCATTATCAATCCTTGAGACTGATGGCCAAAATTTGTATTCGCGTAACCAGGGAAGTGGAAATGCGGCTTGCTCCTGAGTGTACGGATGGGTCCATTGGCTGGTGGTCACGACTTCGATGGTATGGGGAGCGTTCTTCAGGGGATTATCATCTCGAGAAAGCTTACCTTCTTCTATAGTTTCAATTTCTCGACGGATGGCAATGAGGGCATCACAATATCGGTCCAATTCCGCCTTTGATTCGCTCTCTGTCGGTTCGATCATCATGGTGCCGGCGACTGGCCAAGAAATCGTGGGCGCATGAAATCCGTAATCCATCAGGCGCTTGGCCACATCTTCCACCTCTACGTTCGCTGACTTTTTAAAGGGACGCAAATCGAGAATAAACTCATGGGCCGATAATCCGTTTTTTCCTCTGAACAGCACGGAATAGTCCTTCTCCAGGCGTTTTGCCATATAGTTGGCATTCAGAATGGCGACTTTGGTCGAAAGCGTCAGGCCATCGCCTCCCATCAGGGCAATAAAGGTCCATGAAATCGGCAAGATGCTTGGACTGCCATAGGGTGCTGCTGAAATCGCGCCGATGGCCTGATCTCCGCTCGGGTTACGAATGGGGTGTCCAGGTAAAAACGGTGCAAGATGTGCGGCGACCCCGATAGGACCCATCCCCGGTCCCCCTCCGCCATGGGGGATGCAAAATGTTTTATGCAGATTGAGGTGACAGACATCAGCGCCCATGTCGCCAGGTCGACATAAGCCAACCATCGCATTCATGTTGGCGCCGTCCATATACACCTGGCCGCCATGTTCATGAACGATCCGACAGACCTCTTGAATAGATTCCTCAAACACGCCATGGGTTGAGGGATAGGTCACCATCAGTGCCGCAAGGTTGTCCCGATGCTGGTTAGCTTTTTCTTGCAAGTCGGTGACGTCAATGTTGCCTTGATCGTCACAGGACACTGGAACGACTTTGAGTCCTGCGATCACGGCACTTGCCGGATTAGTTCCATGTGCAGATACCGGGATGAGGCACACATTTCGTTGCGCTTCTCCTCGGTGTTTTTGATAGGCACGGATGACCATCAACCCAGCATACTCACCCTGAGATCCTGCATTTGGCTGAAGTGAAACGGCTGCAAATCCAGAAATTTCCGCCAACCAGGATTCGAGTTCCTGGAAAAGTTGGTTGTATCCGGCAGTTTGCTCCTTTGGGGCAAACGGATGAATCTGGCTAAATTCTGGCCAGGTGACTGGGACCATTTCTGCCGTGGCATTGAGTTTCATGGTGCATGATCCTAGGGGAATCATGGAATGCACCAGAGAGAGATCACGAGATTGGAGTCGATGTATATAGCGCAGCAGCTCGTGTTCCGAGTGGTAGCGATTGAACACTTCATGGGTGAGGTATGGGGTGGTTCGAGCAAAAGGCGCGGGAATCAAGACGGTCAACGCTTCAGCCAGTTCCTTGGCCGTAAACCATAGACGTCCGTCTTTGGAGAACGTTTTGAATAATGTGTCCACGTCATCCAAAGTTGTGCTTTCGTCTAGTGAGACGCCAAAGGCTCCGTCATCATATCGTCGAAGATTAATTCGATGATGTTCAGCCTGCTTGAGCAGTTGCTCCAGCTTGAGGGATGTCGATGAGATGTGAATCGTATCAAAAAACATTTCATCGGTGACCTGGCAGCCCAATCGAGTCAATCCTTCTGCTAGGACTTG
>JAJDBO010000284.1 GCA_029261305.1 Nitrospirales bacterium | reverse complement strand
GACGACTTCCGATAATTTTCCGACATATTCCGGGTCTTGGATTTGATTGGGCACTTGGGTGACGAAAGTTTTGATCGATCCAAGCGGGGGTTGAATTTCATGTGCCAATCCCCCGGCCATAGACTCTAGTGATCTCAATCGATCCGCTCGATGTGCTTGGGCCTGGGATTCTTTTAGCTCTTGATAGAGTATACTGTTATCAAGGGCAATCGCCGCTTCTTGCGCCAAGGTCATCAAAATCGAGAGATCTTGTTCGGAATATAGGACATGGCCCTGACGAGGTCCCAAACAGCAAAATCCCACCAGCCGATTTTTATTGGCCAAGGGCAAGACAATTTCGCTTGGCAAGGAATCCTTCAGAATGTTCAGGAGTTGCCCAGCCTCTTTCCGTGGATTGTATTCTAAATCCTGACGCATTAATCCCGTTTTTGTCGTATAAAGAAATTGTGGGAGAAGATGATCTAAATCAACAGTCGCGAGATGATGTCCGATGTCTGGGCCCTCCCCAAATTCGGCCGCAAGTCGGTAGGTTTTCATTTTGGGATCAAGGAGATAGAGAGTGACCGTCTTCGATCCCATATTCTCCCCAAGGGTCCGGACGATCTCATTGGTGAGGGTCTTGATATCGAGAATCGTCACCAGGGCTTTCGAAAAATTTGACAATGCGGCATAGGTTTCATGTCGTTCCCTGAACAAGGCACGTGAAACGGCTCCTTCCGTCCCCACTTTCATTTTATAGGCGCCAATGACCGTCAGTAGAAATAAGGCCAGCAGGACAAAAGAAAATTGCACATTAATCTGATTCCAAAAAACTTTTTGCATGAGCAACAAGAGGGGATAGACCGGGAGGGCCACTAATACCATCAAGACCAAGTAGGTCAGGCCCTTTTCAAACGCGAGAGAAAAATCCATTAATCGATGTCGTAATAAGGTGTAAGCCACCAGCGCGACATAGACGGTAGTGAAAATGGTTCCAAACGGTAGCAGTGGGATGTCGTACCAAAGAGGAAAATTTGTGATCCCGCCTGCGTACCCAATGAGTGTGGCACAAAGTAAATAGAGATATTGAGTGCGTTTTTGTCCTGTCTCCCGCCTGACGGCCTGATATAGCAAGTAGACCGACAGAATGGCTAGGAGCCCCCACCATACTAAAAATGGATGAAACAACCATCCTGGTCGAGGCCAAAAGGAAAAGGAGAGAGCAGGTTCCACGTTTGCGACAAAGGCAGACGTCATATTCCCAAAGGAAAACACCACGGCGAGAACATACGATGCACGAAGGGTGGCTTTATAACGTTTAACAAGACTGAGAAGTACGAGAATATGATGTAAATAGGTGACGGGAATAAAAATCGCCCCCATCATGAACATCCTCGCCAAGAGCAATGAGGTATCCTGGGTGTCGGCTAATTGCCAGGCGAAATAGGCAAAGCTCCATAGCGCAACCGATAAACCAAAAAATCCAAAGGTTCGGTGACGAATTTCCTTCGAGTTGCGGGAATAGACCAAGAGGGTCAAGCCAGTGGCAGCAAGACCATTTACTAATCCACTCAGGGCCCAAAACGTCATAAGAATAGATTGGTAGGAGCCAATATCTGGCTGTTAATAAATTGAGGAAGGATGCGTCTAGGAGAGTAATCGAAATTGGAAAGACATGCAAAGGGTAATCTCCAGCAAACCCCTGGTCGGGTCTGCTGGAGACTGTCCAAATTTGAATGAGAGAACTACTTTTATTCAGTAGTGACTGGCGGCTTCGGGCTTCTGGTGTCCTGTCTTTGTTGTGGCCTCGACATCTTATGCGGCAATCAGTGATTCGATGGTCAAGGGAAGAGGCTGTTTTTCATTGAATGGCAATGCCATTTTTTCCACAATACCAATATAGGCCTGATTGCCAAACGTCGGAAATACTCGAGGGTTATCTGCCCCACAGGCTTGCAAGACTTGCTGGAACTCATCCTGGGAATAAAATTGAAATGCCCCTTCACTTTCTCCCTGGCGTATATGGCTTGAATTGTTCAGGACTTCACGTGCTTCATGAATGGCGGAAGTTGTCGTCGTCCGATCAACGAAATTTCGATAAATTTGTGTGAGATCAGAACAAGGCTTGAGATTGGTTAAGACCATTTTGCCGCCGGGGGCTAAGACTCTTAAAAATTCCCGAATGGTGGCTGCTGGGTCTCGTAAATACCCAATCACCAAATTACTCATGATGCGATCAAAGCTGCCATCTTTAAATGGCAAGGGTTTATTCAAATCAAGGCGATTGAAATTTGGACTGAGTATGGTTGATGGATTTGGGGTTTGAGAATTTCCAGCATCTGTTTGCCGTAAGACCTGGGTGAGATGGCCTTTGGCTTGGGTCAATGCCGTCTCGACAAAATCAATTCCAGTATAATGAATGGGGTTGCCGGATTGCTGTGGAGCCTTTTGTTGTCGAGTCCATTCTTTGGCAAAGAGAAACGAGCCAAAATGACCATTTCCACACCCGGCATCTAGTAATCGATCTCCAGGCGATACCGGCCCTAACAGATGATAAATATGATCCAAGGCGGCCAGATAATCATGAGAGTTCGCAATATAGTGGAAGTTTGATAAATAATGATTCCAAAAATCGACATGATCGGCTTCATGTTGAAATCGTCGAGTTTGATTTCTTTCTCTCTCGATTCGATTTTGTCGACCAATGTCTTTACGTGAGGGCTCTAGGAGTTCGTGGTTTTCCGGATGCCAGGCCAAATGCTCCTGACAGGTGAAGACAATTTGTCGGTAGACGGCACGAGCTTTCCGTGGATTTTCTTGTAGCCGATGCAGCCCTTCCGGGATGACAAATGATCGGCTTTTTGGTGAAGGAAAGGAGTCCATGACTTGTTGATGCGAATCCTGGTCGACCCAGGCATCTTCTTCTGGTGAAAACCATATCACCGGAGACTGAATGCCTTGAGCATCTTCAATGGTGGAAGATAACTCACTAAAACCTCCATCTACCGTATCTTTTAAAAATACGTTTCCATCAACATTAAATCCCAGAACATTGGTGACACCCCGGCCATTGCCGTTGAGGTAATCCCCAATTAAATCCTCTTGATGGACTGCAGCTAAGGTTGCCCGCACATCAACAATTCCACTGATTAAAATGAGTTGGTCTACGTGGGTTCCCTGGCTGAGGGCTTTTAACGCGACTCGACCGGCCAAACTTGTGGCAACTAACCCAACACGGCTGTGTACCCAATTTCGTTTTGCAAAATTGACCATAGCATTCATATCGTCCTTCATATTTGTGAGACTTGTATGCTCATGGTCGCCTTCACTCTCACCTACATGACACGTATGATCGTACCGCAATACGTGAAAACCATTGCTGGCCAAGTAATAAGCAAGCGTGATGTACTCACGTTTCGTCTCACCATATCCAGGAACAAGAACCACCACCGGTGCGTTTGCCTGTAACCCTTCACGGTGATCAAGATATCCCAAAATGGTCTTCCCTAAAGGATTTGGGCATTGGACCACGGTACTGACCAAATGTGGTTGTGAGGCCTTGGCCAACTCCGGTAAATCCACATTGGTGCGAGGTGCCTTTAGTGCCGTCGCTAATTGATCATTGAATCCATCACCTGCCAGTTCTGTGACAAAAGAAAGTTCAATACGTGAAGAGGGTGTTTGTTCACTCAGTTTACTAACCAATCCCTTTAACTTAAATGAGGTCATTTCATCTAGATCGGGCCATGTCACCTGAATTTGCATGTGTCCTAATTCATTTTCTTTCTTGCCTTGATTCCTGCTTCCAATTGTGACGCCCGCGATCTTTCCTTGTATTTCCAAAATGGAGTGTTTGTTCGATAAGGTAAACTTCACGGCTTGTGAAGGTGTCACTGGAATAAAACCTTCCACATTCATGAACAGACCATGACTTGTTAAGGACTCAATTGTGGCTTCCCAAGAGGCTCCGTGCACTTCCAAGGTGATTCGATGTCCTAATTCCTTCAACTCCGATTTTTCGGAGTTTTTTGCTGTCGTGATGGAATGAAGCGGTAACATTGGTGAATCCTTTCTTTAATGAGTTCCCAATCGGAAAAACTTTAAGTGCTGGTTGCTCATTAATTACCTAGTTAAATTTACGTAAATTTTGGGGTAGACTTTTCCCATTGCCCGGTTTGACAGGCGCGAATAAAATTATTGCTAATTCAGTTTTATTTTTATTTTTTCAGCCTAGGGGGAGCGAATTCTCATGTGGTGTTCCTCCTACATTTAGTTGTTGGAGATCGGAAAGAATTGCCTATTGTTAGTTTGTATTTTGCATCTCGCATGCCATGATCTTTGAACAAGGATCCTGCATGAGATAGTTCAATCGAATGAAAGAAAGGGTGGAAAAACGGGGAGTTGGGAAGGTCGGAAATTATGATCGAAATATTCCTCAAAGGTACCTGTTTGGAATCTTGACAGTCTTTCGTCAAAAACTCTGACAGTCGGACATTTAATTGACACTCTTGGGAAACCAAGCCTAGAATGTGGTCATCCAGAAAGGGGGCACCATGACGCAACTGACGATCAACACCATTAGGAATGTTGTTTTGGCATCGTATGCGGGAGCGGGAAAAACCTCTTTAGCTGAAGCGATGGCGTTTTCAGCTGGTGGGATTCCATCAATGGGATCCACATCCACCGGTAACACCATCGCTGATTTTGAACCTGAAGAGGTTCATCACCATCATTCAATGAGTACGGCCCTCCTTCAATTTTCTTTAAAACACACGTCTTTCAGCATCCTAGATTCCCCAGGTTCCTTGGACTTTTTTGCAGACACGCGTTGTGCCATTTATGTGTCGGATGGTGCGGTGCTGGTTATTGGGGCCACTGGACTACGGTCTGAGGTCGAACGGGTTTGGGAAGTGATTCAAGAGCGGGAACTACCGAGTCTGATTTTCATCAATGAACTGGACAAGGAACACACGAATTTTGAAGCGACGCTAGAGGAAATCTCAAAGACTTTGGAAATCACCTGCATTCCTTTAGCACTGCCCCTTGGCCAAGAGGCGGGACTTGAAGGAGTCATTGATCTTTTAAAACAAAAAGTCATAGCTCCTATCCTCAATAGCCATAAAATTCAGGAAAGTGACATTCCGACAGAGTTCCAGGGAAAGGTCGAAGAAGCTCGGAAAAAGTTAATGGAATGTGCGGCGGAGGGTAGTGATGAGTTATTGGAAAAATATCTAGGGGAGGGGGATCTCTCAACTGAAGAAATCCTTCAAGGGTTGGCTTTAGCCACTCGTAATCGTTCGTGTGTTCCTGTGGTATGTGGAGCAGCCACAAAAAATATT
>JAJDBO010000283.1 GCA_029261305.1 Nitrospirales bacterium | reverse complement strand
GTAAAATATTTCCAGCAACCGAGGGAAGCTCCTTCGGTAGAGGTAGAGATGTCTGGAAATCATCGCGGTGATTCGACCAATATTCATGGAAAACGTAGGAACCCCTTATTCATCTCTGGCGATTTTTAAGAACACCTGTTCGAGGTCATCTTCACCATATTGAGCCACGACTTCATTCGCCGTGCCTTGTGCGACGATCTTTCCACGTTGCAGAAAAATGATGCGGTCGGACATTTCTTCCATCTCTCGCATATTGTGCGACGTGTACAACATGCTCAAACCCGATGTGTCGCGATATTCTTTCAGAAAGCCTTTAATCTTGTGAGCGATATCAGGATCAAGGCTGGCCGTGGGTTCATCCAAAAACAAAATTTTGGGTTCCGTCATCACGGCTTTGGCCAGCGTGAGCCTCGACATTTGGCCGGAAGAAAGCTTGCGAGTGAGCTTAGTCCGTATATCTTCCATTTCAAGTTTTTTCACGACATCATCGATTCGACGGGTGATATCTGACAAGCCGTACAATTTTCCGGTCACTTTCAGATTTTCTTCCACGGTCAATGCAAACGGCATGGAAATATACGTGGAAGAAAAATTCACTTGCCGAAGAATCGTTTCCCGATGCTTTGTGAGATCTAATCCAAACATCTGGATCGACCCTTCTGTGGGTGTGACGACTCCTAACAACATCTGAAACGTCGTGGTTTTCCCGGCTCCATTGGGGCCAAGCAGTCCGACCGTTTCACCTGGTTGTATTTCAAACGAAATCTGATCGACGGCGGTAAAGTCACCAAATCGCTTTGATAGATTTCGAACTTCAACAATGGGAGAAGACATGTGTGGTTGACCGTCGTGGGTTAAAACAAAAAGTCGCCAATTTTATCAGGCAGATGACAGGTTTCGCATTGCTTGCTGAGTACCTTGCCAGCATAGGTGGCTTTACCGTCGTGACATCGCATGCAATCAGCCAGAGCCGACTTCCATAACACTGAATCTTCGGGATGATCAGGATAATGTGGTTTCAAGTCAACCTCGATATGTCCACGAGGGAACACAATTGGATAGTTCTTGACTGGCTTCCCATGCACGACTCGACTATGGCACGTGGTACACCCTTCGCCTTTACCTCTTTCAACAAACGCTTCCATATGTTTGCGGTGACTCATAATCAACCCCACATCTTTGACAGGCGAGGGTAAATCCCGCGGAGGTTTTTCTGAAACTCGTAGGATTGCACGGTGGCAGGAAATGCACACCTCGGACGTGACATGGGCTTGAAGGTTATGTGGCTCAGTCGGTGTGCCAAAGAGCGTAATGGCCACATCACTAAGCCCAGCCAGTACTTTATCTTCAATAAATCCATGAAGGCCTGGGCGAACATGGCAGTCCACACATGTGACATCTTTATGCGATGAAGTTTTCCAACTTTCAACAGAAGGGCGAATGGTGTGACAGGACGCACAAAAATCTGGATGGTTGGTGAGGGGAATGGCTGCGGTTCCGGCTAAGGCAAAAACACCGACCGCCACCAACAAGAAGGTCACAGTCCTTCGATTCATAGTCAGGCTGAAGAAGGTTTGGGATAGTGCCGGACAATCAGCTCGGCGATCCCCTCAATATCATCACGATCAAAGCACGGCACCGAGGCATCAATGGGCTTCATAGACACAATCGCCATTAAGCCATCAAGCGAAGTATTCAGTTCACTGAGTTCTTCTCGAACCACCGCAATCTTGGGGTATCCTTCACTTTTCCACCCCTCGGCGATGATCAGATCAATTTGGTTATCCAAATATCGATCACGTACTTCTTCAACTTTTATTTCTTCAGACACGTCGGCAAACATCGCCATGCTCCCCTTGGACAACACGACCACCGCGCTGGCTCCAGCCTGTTTGTGTCGCCAACTATCTTTACCCTCGGTATCTAATTCAAAACCATGCCCTGCATGTTTGACGGTTGCCACACGATATCCTGCGCGAGTGAGTGCAGGGATGATTCGTTCGATAAGAGTAGTCTTTCCACTATTGGAACGGCCCGCAAAGCAAAGTATAGATGGTGCCATGATAGGAAACTCTTTTGATCCATGAATGATGAATGAAATGATGTCGTTCTATGAAATTTGTTCAACCACAGCAGTCACTTAGGTGAAGCGACTCAGCACTTGCACTTTAACCGTATCACCGGGGTTGAGCTTTTCAATCTCTTCGGTAATATCAATAAGCCCATTGGCCTTCACCATTGAGGTGAGAATACCAGACCCTTGAGGACCAGTGGTTCTCACGGTGAGCTGACCATCTTCATGAGCCAAAATCCCACGTAAGAAATGCCGGCGATCTGGTTGTTTTGAAAATTTCTCCTTAAACACGGCCTCAACGGTTGGTCGGTACAGGTTTCGATGTCCTCCCAATTTCATCATGGCCACTCGCACGAGTTGCTCAAACGTCACCATGGACGAGACTGGATTCCCAGGGAGACCGAACGCCAACTTCCCTTGAATTTTCCCGAACGCCAAGGGCTGCCCAGGCCGAATCGCCAATTTCCAAAAATGCATATCCGCGCCCAATTCCGCAAAGACTACCTTCGTGAAATCATAGTCTCCCATCGACACGCCACCGGACAACACAATGATATCGCATCCCAATCCTTGCGCGATTTTCTCCTTGAGAGATTCCGGGGTATCTCTGGCAATCCCTAATAACACAGGAATGCCTCCAGCCTCTTGAACACCCGCCGCAATACCGTAACTATTGGAGTTGACGATTTTATTTTCATCGAACTTTTCATCGAGATCTGCGAGTTCATCCCCTGTCGAAAGTATGGCCACTCGCGGACGTTGATGCACCAACACAAATGATTTCGCCAAGATCGCCAACATGCCAATTTCGCCAGGTCCCAATTGCGTACCCTTTGGAATGATGCACTCCCCTTCCTTGACGTCCTCACCCTTGGGGCGAATATTCATACCCTGCGGTTCAGGTTGAAAAATTCGAACGGTAGTTTCCGACGGCTCTGTAAATTCAACGCGAACAACCGTATCGGCCCCATCGGGAACTGGAGCCCCTGTCATGATGCGAATGGCTTCACCAGGC
>JAJDBO010000282.1 GCA_029261305.1 Nitrospirales bacterium | reverse complement strand
GTCGCACTGTTAACACTCACTGTCTGCTTCACGACCTCAGTCACATTTTCTCAGGACAACATTCGTCTAGACAGTGATAAGAAAAAGTACAGTTATGCGATTGGTTCTAAAATCGGGCAACAATTATTACAGCAGTTCAGTCAAGTAGAAGGAGAGATGGATCTGGAGGCCTTTAGCAAAGGCGTGAATGTCATCCTATCTGGGCAGACCTCACAACTCAGCGAGAAGGACGCCACTGCGATTATCGAAAAAAAACAACAGGCCCAAAGGGAGCAAGCGAATCAGCTCGCAAAGAAGCAGCAAGCGAAGGGCGTACAATTTCTCGAACGAAACAAGAAGGCTAAAGGGGTTGTCGTCACCAAAAGCGGAGTTCAATATAAAGTTCTCACCAAAGGGAAAAAGGGCGGCAAAAGTCCAACTGCTGAAGACACTGTCACGGTTCATTATCAGGGCACCCTAATAGATGGCACCGTGTTTGATAGTTCGTACAAAAGAGAAGAACCGGCCACATTTCCATTGTCTGGAGTCATTCCTGGTTGGACGGAAGTTGTTCAGCTCATGAAACCCGGCGATAAGTGGGCTGTGGTCATTCCTTCTGAATTGGCTTATGGCAAAGCAGGCGCAGGTCAAACAATTGGACCACATGAAACCTTGCGGTTTGATATCGAACTCATTGAAGTCAATCCGTCAAAAAAATAATACAGCGCATTTATTCAGGAGAAAAATAGAGCGCACCTATTAAATCTTAATACTTTTTTCGATACGCGTGTTTAACTAACTCCTTACCCCTAAGAAATTCGTCTCCTAACACTGGCCGTGGCTCATTCCACGGCCAGCTATTGCTTTGTTCCATGTAGTGCTCGAATGATCAGGCGCTGTACCTTGCTGTAGCGGAGCTCCATGATTGAGAACGAAGGCGTGAAACCTCTCCCGTAACCTGCACACTTTTTTTCACGATAGCATTAAGTTCTTTCCCCCCAACCCTCTCCCTAAACTGTTTCATCTCATTGGCGATATACCGCAGATTCACCACAAGTTTTCGTCACTCACGAAATTCCGATGGCGGGCGGTTTAAAAGCGCATCAGGCATCTAACCGTCCCGTGTTTGTCTGTGATGCGTTTGTGCCATTGTGGTTCCGCCCCCCCTGCTGTTGATGCCTATCCTGCAGATGTTAGCGGCGATTCCCAATTCCTCGTGGCAGAGAAACTATTTCATGTTCCTGCAAAACCTGCCCCAAGTAAACCGCTCTTTTCCGAAAGTCGAAGAACCCAGTGAAGATCTGATCCGTCTCGTGCTATGGAACCTCTGTCGCCCAGTTCAATTTAATCATGTCGACAATCACATTTTAGACATGGTGAAGTCCTCTTTTGCTCGGTTTGGATTGCTTGATGACCAAGTGGTGTTTCTGAAAGGTTTCTTTTCTGAAACCCTTCCCAAGGCCCCATTGACTGCCTGGCTGTTGCCCGACTTGATGGCGATATGTACGAAAGCACACGTGACGCGATTGACAATCTCTACCCCAAATTGTCTCCCGGTGGATATCTCATCGTGGATGACTACGGATCATTCGAGGCATGCAAACGCGCGGTGGACGAATACCGGGCAGCACATGGCGTCCAGAATGAGATTCAACCAATCGACAATCTCGCCGTGTATTGGAAGAAAACCTAACTCCGCATGACACTTGCATTGCAAACTGCTTGATCGTGGCACGATTGACCAGCTTCCTTCCCATCTAGGTCAAAAATTTTACATGCAGCCTATACCGAAGCCACAATCCTCATATTTTGAAATATTGTTTTTACCTAGGAAATTTTATGTACGTGCTTCAGGAAGTTACCCCACCTTGTCCCGCTTCGCTACCATCAGATAGATCTGTATTTGACTGGACCATCATACCCAGGACCAGAAGCGTTTCCGCCTAGAAGATAAGAGAAAGTGAACTTATTTTGGCCCCAGTGACCTGCACGCCAGACCACAAAAATATCGACTCTTAGGCTCAAGGCTTCATATTTTGTGATGCCCATTCGGCAAACGTCGTAAAACCCTCGGGGCAGAGTTTTTTGGCCAAGGCGATTTTTTTCTCGGCATCCGGTCCAAAATAGGTGTAGTCCTCGAAGTAGTTCATCATTTCTCGAAACTCCTGGGCACCTGGGAAGGGAAACGAATCATAAACTTCATTGGGGACCTGAGTGACGGCGAAGTTGTGTCCCTGCTTATTCAGCGTATCGACCAATTCCTGCCAACTCGTGGTTTCTGATGCTTGTGCCAGATACTGACCCTGCCCAAAATTCTCTGGCTGTTCTAATGCCCGAGCGACTAACCTGCCAAGTTCAGTCGGATCGCCCACATGCACAGTCTTGGAATCTGGGCTCATCGCAATGGTCCACCCTGTTCGTCCGTCCCCAAGAGGCTGGGGAGGCATCATCCCAATAAAGTTTTGGAAATACATGGGCGCCTCGACAAAGGTGCTGTACGAAAATGATGCGGCTATCACTTCAACATCCACGAGAGCCTTACCAGTAAAATGAATGACCTCGTATTTGCCTCCAGAAATTTCTTTGCAATTAGGAAGGGTTGACCAGACAAGATGTTGTACACCTGCCGCCTTGGCCGCCTTCACTGCCAGAGTGCCTTGCGCCGTTTCGCTCGCGGAAGTGCCAGGATCCCAAAAGTTGGTGACGAGAAACGCTCCATGTGCTCCGGTGAATGCAGGCTCTAGGGTCTCGGGTTTCGTCAAATCTCCTTGTACGACTTGGCAACCTTGCTTTTTTAGAGCTTGCGCTTTTTCGCTATTGGGATTGCGGGTTAATGCTCGAACACCAAACTGTCCGCGAGCCAGGAGTTCTTTGACGACTCCGCTTCCTTGTGTGCCTGTCGCACCCATGACGGCGATGATCTTGTTAGCCATGAATTCCCCCTTTTGATAATTTTCCATTTGCCCCAAGCCAGGATGACCGCGCTGAGATTTTATTTCCCTTCCTGAGGATAAAATTCACTACCATCCTCGGACAAGAAGCCCACCCTCAAGAAAGCCAACTCTCAATGCACGCCATTATAAACTTCATTCTCAAATTCGGCACTTTGAATGTTAACGACCATTTATATTGTCAACCAAATGGTTGACAATATAAACAGTCGGAGAGTATTTTAGAGGCATGGTCGCCACGACAGAAAAATCTCTTAATCGGATTTTCTATGCCCTCTCGGATCCCTCACGACGCAAAATGCTTCGTGCGTTGGCTGGGAACGGATGCCAGGTTAAGGACTTAGCCCAGTCCTTTTCCTTTAGCAAAGCCGCAACGTCCAAACATTTGGCGGTGCTTGAAGAAGCTGGTCTTATCGAAAAAACTCGACATGGACGAGATGTCCTTTGTTCCATCAATCCTTCGACACTTCAATCTGTTGAAGAATGGATGCATTTTTATCGGCAGTTTTGGAATACACGATTGGATTCCTTGGAGGCGTTTGTCGCTCAACCTACGAAAGAAAAGATAAAGTAATTGGTCAAAACATTCGCAGCATTGTTTCAGTGAATTATCCCTCTCACGTAAAGGAGATCGTTATGCATACACCTCGATTCTTCACAGTGCTTACCCTTGGTTTTTTGATTCTCACGCCACATCTGGTGTCAGCCCAAGAACAAGCTCCACCACCGTATGTGGGTTCAGAGGCATTTGAACGGATGAAATTGCTCGCTGGTTCTTGGGAGGGAATGATGGATATGGGAAAAGAGACCATGAAGGTCACGACCAGTTACAGGGTCACCTCCAATGGCAGTGCCCTCATCGAGACCGTGTTTGAAGGAGCCCCCCATGAGATGGTGACCGTCTATCACGACGATTCACACCATCAAGTGAATTTCACCCATTACTGCTCGCTTGGGAACCAACCAAAAATGACGCTCACTTCTATGAACGGCGATACGCTATCCTTCAGTTTGTCTCAGGACTCTGATATCGATGAAGCTCATGACCAACACATGCACGCAGCAGCGATGACGTTTAACGGAAACGACCAGATCACCCAACAATGGACAAAATCCGAACCGGGCAAACCGAACCAAGTCGTTAAGGTCGCCTACTCCCGTATCAAGTAACTCTACTATCTTCGTGAGGGACCACATTCATAGGAATGTGGTCTTTATTCCCAACAGTTCCGTTGTTCGTGATGTGAAGAAAGCCTTTTGCAATGGCCTATGATGAACAACTTGCCACAAACCTTCGTGTCATTTTGAAAACTAAGCCAAACATTGAAGAAAAGAAAATGTTTGGCGGTCTGTGTTTCCTCATGGCAGGCCATATGCTCTGCGGAGTGGAGAAGGAACGTTTTATGTTTCGCGTGGGTAAGGAGCAGGAGGCACAGGCTCTCGCACGACCGAGGTCCAGCATTATCGAATTCAATGGAAGGCGTATGGGTGGATTGATTTGGGTTGATGCCACAAGCTGCCCTACCTCTGCCCTAAGAGAATGGGTAGCTCTGGCTATTCAATTTGTAGGAGTCCTCCCTCCCAAAAAGAAAAAATTATTGAGAAAACCATGAAGGATCTTTCCGGCAGGTCTGAGGTTGAAGTCATCGATCAGGATGGAACGTTAACCCGAGACTGATAATTCGTTGCAGAAGGTCTGAGTAAGAAAGTCCAGCACGCTTTGCGGAATCGGCCAAATCTTCACCATAGGCCAATTGAGCATTCGGATTTGCCTCCAAGACATAGATCTTATTCTGTTCATGTTCCGCCAGCCGCAAATCAATTCGGGCATACCCAGAGAGCGACAGGTGACGATACACACGCTTGGCCACCTTTTGAATTTTGTGTTGAAGTTCAGGAGACAATCCCTTGGCCTCTTGTGAACGAATGCCATATTTTTTCTGATATTTATCGCTCCACTTTACTCGGGCTGTCGCAATTTTCTTGGCATCCTCTGGCATATCATCCAACACCAATTCCCAAATCGGAAGGACTTGAAGCCGAGCATTCCCCAATACTCCGACATAAAGTTCACGACCTTCAATATACCGTTCCACCAAGGCCGTAGTCCCAACACCCGTACTATGATGAATGAAGTCCACCCGTTCCCGTAACTTCTCCTCATCTTCCACGATGGAAGCCTGCGATATCCCCAATGATGCTTCTTCGGTCATGGATTTGACAATCAACGGAAACGCCAGACGTTTCGGCCGCTTCACCGTCCTCCGGATCGGCACCACTAAAAACTCCGGGACGGAAATGCGATGATAGGATAAAATCTTTTTTGTCCATCCTTTATCCCTCGCCAACATGAGGCCTCGCGGATTACAGCCGGTATATGGCAAGCCGAGCAGTTCCAGATAAGACACGACGTTCTGATCGTATGTTGTCTGATTCGCAAATTCCTCTAGTAGGTTGAACGCAATATGCGGCTTTAGGGTTTCGATGGCGTCTCGAATCACTCCCAAATCATTCCACACCCCCACGGGAAACACTTCGTGCCCCAAACCTTTCAAGGCCTCCACCACATCGTACTCAGTTCTCCAACTCACCGTTGAAAGATCCACCCCTTTCACATCCTTTGGCGGAACAAGGTCTACATGCATAAGTGCCAAAATTCGAAGTTTTCTCATAACGCGACTCGATGGTGGCCATCATGCAAATAATTCATGGTTTGCACCGTTAACAAGACCATGAAATCCAGCTTGGTTTGTTCCTCACTTCCCACCAATTTCAACTTATGCTTCCGGCAAAAGGTAATCATCTTCTTCAGGAGCTGATCAATGGTGTATTGGTACTCCCCGGTCCAATAGGTGACCTTCTTCCTCACATCTTTTCGGATTTTCGATAAATATTGATCGGCTCGTGGGTTTTTCTGGTAGTCAGGATGGTCTGAAAATAACCGGCGCAAATCCCGCTCATAAAAATCTGGGTAATCGAGACCATAACGATCTCGCTTTTCATGATAATGTTGGCGAAGAGTCTTTTGCAGATTTCCGAGGGGATCGACACGATGTTTATTAATGACCGGCGGAATTTTTCCTGCCAGACTTTGCATGAGTTCATCCACATACTGAAGTTTTCGAAACGCCGGCCAATCGGCATAACGTAACTTCCAATTGGACTCGGGATCTAGCCAGACAGCGAAGGTTTCGGCGAAGTCCTCGTCTGGATGACTTTGGGCATACCACATATCCAAATGAACGACATATCGCTTACTGTAGGGATGCGGCGTGTACCAATCGGGATAGGTCTTGGATGATTTTCCAAATAATTCTTGCCGACGACGAAGTCGCCGCAATCGATACGCATTTTCAATGGCATGGCCAGCTTCATGTCGCAGAATGCGCATACACCATTCTGCCGTTCCCCCTTCGACTTCCAACATTTGGTTGAGTTCCAGACGTTTCAATCGTGGGTGGGCCATATAAAACGGGAGCGCGATCCCTGGAACGCCATCGGGAGAAAACCAATCGTCAGACAACCAACAATGCGGACGAAACACCAGTCCCCGCTGCTTCAACTCATGGTTCAATTGCCGAACATAAGGGGCAATGGGACTACCCGGAATTTTGAGTCCCAGATCACAAAAACGAAGATCTAATATTTGCTCATCTGGCCCATCAATCCACTGTGCGGCTGCACGTTCCATCCTCACTCCTAACACGATTCTCAAGTCATGAAAAACCTACGAGGGAGCTAAATTTACTGTATCCAACCTGACCCGTTAAAAACACGAATAAATGATGATGGTGTTAGTCCTTCTCGTTTTTCTGTTTGACGACGGACATGAGATAGCGATCAAGATGCTTGGCAAATAATTGCCGGTCTCGTTGACTAAGCGCCGAAGGACCTCCTGTCTCAATCCCGCTGGCTCGTAGGGTTTCCATAAAATCCCGCAATGTGAGTCGGGCTTGAATGGTATCCGCGGAGTGCATTTCACCGCGTGGATCCAGTGCATGTCCACCCTTAGCGATCACCTCTGCGGCCAGCGGAATGTCGGCCGTGACCACAAGGTCGCCAGGTTCGACTCTTTTCACGATTTCGGAATCAGCCACATCAAACCCATTGGCAACTTGGAGAGCAAAAATGTATGGCGATGGTGGGGTGTGCAAAAGTCGATTCGCCACAAGTGTGACTGGTACAGCTGTTCGTTCTGCCGCGCGAAACAAAATTTCCTTGATCACCTTCGGACAGGCATCTGCATCAACCCAAATAGACATGTTTTCACTTCCATGTTTATCACTAAACGACCCCACCAAAATTATTGGCCCTCTTCGCTATCAAAGAAAAACTATTTTGGTTCTTGTTTAGGCGTGACCCGGCATTTTCAAAAACACCGCTGGACTTCCCACTCTCTTTGATCCGAGCCCACCTTCTGTAAGGGCGCCACGTTCTGAGGGAATATTTTTTTGCCCCCAATCTAAGTCGAAGGGATTTTGGAGAATACGTCAGCCAGATCGTATAACGCTCCTCAAGCCAAGCGTGGGGATTTAGGATGGGAAAGATATAAGTTGGTATGGTTTGCTCTATTAACACAACAGATCCCCATCATGTTCAACATCATCATATTCAAGATCACCATCTTCAATACCTTTGAGGTAACCAGCACGACAGAGTTTTGCATTGACTTATTTCCTGAAAATCTTCCTGGTTCAGTCCATAAGTCTCAGAAATTTTCCTCAGATCGAAAACTCTAGAAGTCGTTGGAGAATTTTTTCTGAAAACCATAGCGATCTATAATGAGCATTATTTCTATCGCCTTGGCTAAGTCCCAAATAAATTAAAAGATTAGAAAATTTATATTCTCTAACCTATAATAGTTCGTTTAGCCTTTCATTTAGTATTTTCCCCGCAAGATGATGGCCTTCTTTTGTCCAATGTCCATCATAGGTAAAATACAAAGAAATATGTTCACTCTCACTTCTAAAATAGTGCGTTAAATCTAAAAAGGGAATTCCTTCTCTTTCGGTGAATTCTTTCATCAGAGTGTTGGGATAGGATAAATCAATCA
>JAJDBO010000281.1 GCA_029261305.1 Nitrospirales bacterium | reverse complement strand
TCCCGAAGTCCCAGAAAATTTACATAGTGTTTCCAAGATCTTAAAAAGATTAAAGAATTGTTCTGGGAAACAAAGAATGAAACTCCATCTATTCGATGGCATGTTTTTTGCTCATTAATATTCTTGAATCGATTATTGAAGAGAAGTAAAGAGGATTTTTGTGAAACAGTTGAGGTTCTTCCAATGGAATCGTGATATAAGTCTGGTTATTCTATGGTATAGGTTTGGCTCAAAACTAAAGGGTGGGAGCTGAAAGGGAGAAATAGAAATTTGAATTCATTCTAACCATATAACACCTCAAAATTGCGATGGAGGGAAACGCCAATGTCATCTACAGTTGAAGAAGTCCAAACAGATTTAGGAGATCCTTTGGTGATGGTGTATGTGTTCATAGGCCAAGAGACGGATGAGGGGTGGGGAAAAGCTCAATTGGCTCAAGCCGCGCTCGCTGGCCTTAACGCCCACTGCGTCGACCCAACCGTGGTTCCGGCTGGATGGCTTGAAGGGTGGAGTGGCGATGGGACTCCAGGTGGGGTGGCGTTTGGATGGGGGGAAACCCCAAAAGGGTTTCTTTCACAACAGGAGGCGATTGATACAGAAGGTGTTCGCGCCTTAGTTATAGGAGCTCAGTGAAAATTATGAAACCTCACTTGAAAACCTACAGATATCTTATTGGTCTTATCGTTATATTTTATGGGTGTTTCACGGGTGCAATAGTGATGGGACAAGGATCTTCAACTGATAAGTTACATTCTGACGTTGCCATGGAAATGACAGAACATGCGCATGATGGACCATTTACCGTCCCAGTAGATCGTATTGTTCAGGTCGATGCGAATTCAGACCTGCTTCTTAACTTTGATGCAAAAGAGATCCAACGCATTGAAGCAAGTGATGGTGTCAGTTCAAATGTGGAATGGAAGAGAGTTAATGAATTACTTTCTACGGTTAAGTCATTGGAAAAAGAGAGAAACCACATTAATGAATCTCGATTAACTATTGATTTGAGAAACTCCCAACAGGTGACCGACTATAGGGAAAAAGTCCGTACATTTAATCTGAAAGTTAATTCTTTGTTAACGGTCAATGGTCTGAGGTCTTATGGTTTCGAAGATTTAAGTACACAGGAGTTGGATCAAATTCTTCTCGGGACTTTTGATGGAGGAGCACCGGAGCCAAGCAAGTTGTACCAAAATTTGGCCCGGTGGCTAAATGAGGAAATTAAAAAATTACGAAGTGACACGGCTGTTTTTCAAAAAAGTCTCAACCGAATGGTGGAAGTCCAAGCTCTTCATGAGCCTCGGGTGGGTGAAGCCAAGTATCTGCATATTGATGGGTATGATAATTTGCCAGCTGGAGATTTTCAGCCTATTGATCGAAAAGGGCTGAATATGACCCCTGCAGAACAAAAACGATTGAGTGCGGAAATAAAAATGGCCAAAGCTGCGGCCAAATCCATTAGAGAAATACAAGGCCAAGGTGCTGAGGCCAAAGCCACGATCCGCGGTGTGTTGCAGGATTTTAAAAACCAGCTAAATCCTCTGAAACAAGCGTTAGACGAACAACCCAAGGCGTGGGGGACAACCATTGATTCCTTGCTTCTCAATTTGAAACAGATTCGTGATGCTGCCCAATCCGGAGCGCGTAAGAGTGCGGCTAGTCAGGGAATTGTGGTGATCGAAAATATGCAAAATATTGTGAACGGTCTTCGGGAAACTCAAGAGCTTCAAGATATTATTGAAATTTTTAAAAGCGGCGATTTAGAGCTGGTTCTTGTTGGCCCAACGAACTTATTCGGAAAAATTAAGGAATATAAGACGAGACTGACTGGCATGAAAAACGCGGCAAAGAAATTGCCCGTTGAGGTACAAAAACTTGGAGCTGTATTAGGAAATTTGCCTTCAGGAACCCAAGGAAGCTTGAATCAGTTTGTGTCGCAGCAGGCTACAGCGTTGCTCAATCAATTTGCCACCACGATTCCTGCAAGCATGCCGCAGACCCAAGCCGCTGTCCGTTTGGTTCTCGAAGTATTAGGCGGGAGTCTTCCGGGTATCCAAGCGTCTGACACTTTGAAAGAGCCTCAAGCGATTCCACGGAGTGTTGATAATCTTGTGCCTGCGCGAGTGGAATTAACGAAAGCCGGCTTGACTCTTGGCGATCGAATTTCAGTGAAAGTTCGGATGTATAACCAAACTGATGGCGATAATTCTCAGAAAACCTCTGAAAAGCAGGTGACGTACAAAGTGGAAGCAGCACTGATGGGGCTGCATCGCCGAATTGGCGCGGATCTCATCTTCGCCCGTGGTTTTGGTAGCAGTATGGCAAGGGATTGGAAACCCAATGTGGCCGCTCGAGCCGAATGGCATTACCTCTTTCGGAAAGATCCCGCGTTGAACAAACAACCGACTAGAGAGAAAACTTGGAATTGGATTGATCCTGGTGTCGGTCTGCACTTAGCCAATTTGGATCAGGGAACCGATAGCGTTGAGATTGGTATCGGGATAAATATATCTTTTTGGGAGGGATTGCTAAGTGGGGGGTATGGCCATAACCTAGGCACTGACCGGCAATACATATTCATCGGGCTTAATCTTCTCAATGTTCTTAATCAGGCACGAGACAGTTTTAGCTTTAATTAGCAGTTTGGGTTATGGAGGATTTTCAACGAGCCTGGAGTGGTACTTGGGTTTGCTAGGAACTCAATTTAGCACGCAAGCTGGCATGGTGGCTAGAGATTGTGTCGAGGGTTGAGTATAATATTTTTTGAAGGGAAGGAAGAGAGATGCTTTAAAGAAATAAAGAAGTCTCTACTTCGCTTTCTTCACATAGGCTTTGTACACCCGTTTTGGATCTGCTTCTTCTTCCTCCAGTCCTACCCATTCATGTCCAGTAGTTTGGCACCAAGCAGGCATGTCTTTTTTTATTCCTTCATCATCCGAAGCGACTTCAAGCACTTGCCCGAGTGTGAGTTCTTTGATCTTTTTGGACGTGAGAATGATGGGCATGGGACAGAAGTAGCCCAGGGTATCTAGTTTGACGTCGGATTCAATCATCTATTTGGCTCCTATGTTTTTCCCGCAAGAGAATTGCCACCTAACCCTTAGGGTTCAGGGGCATGCTTTAGATTTTTTTTAAATAAACAAATTTACTGAGCCATCTTTGGCTTCAGCCAAATAGGTGGATACGCCCGCAAGCTCGTCAACGCCATCAATCAACGTATCTTTGGAAATTCCGAGTAGGCCTAAGGTCGTGGTGCAGGCTATCATTTTGACATCAAGATCTTGAGCCGTTTCGATGAGTTCAGGCACGCCTGGCATTCGATTATCCTGCATGACTTTCTTCATCATCGTGGCTCCCATTCCCCAAAAATTGAATCTGGAAATTGGAAGGCCTGCAGCACCGCCTTTATTGAGGAAGCCAAAGGCTTTGCGTAAGAAATCCTTGGCTGAACTGGACGCGCCGGGTTTGCGAATCACGTTCAAGCCCCAGAAGGTAAAAAACATGGTGACCTGCATTCCCATGGCTGCTGCGCCGGTGGCAATAATAAAGGCGGCCATGGCTTTATCCATCTCTCCACTCAGCAGCACGATCGTCACCTTGTCAGGTTTGGATTCTTGAAGTTGAGCTAGGGTTGAGGCAGGTTCGACTTGGGTTGTACTCATGGGTTCACCTGTTGGATTCTATCGGAATGAGTGGTTGTCTTTTCGTCTGCCCCACTGTGAAACGGTTTACTAAAGAACACCTGCTGAATTTGTGGGAAAGAAGAAAGAAAAGTTAGTATTTTTAACTATAATAGGGCCTCTTTCGGGTTGTCAAGACAGAGGGTAAGGGGTAGGAACTCTTTGGTAACCGGGTCCCACATTTTGAAAAAGGTTTTTCTACGATGGCAGTACCCATTATCGAATGTGTGGCGAATTGTAGCGAAGGGAGCAATCTTGGGACGATTCAGGTGCTTGCTGACGCGGTCACAATAGTCGAAGACGCAAGTCTATTAGATCAACATGTTGATGTTGACCATCATCGGTGTGTCTTCACCTTTGCTGGGCTTCAAGATGCTGTGGCCAAGGCAGCCTTTGAGCTTGTGAAAGCGGCAGCTAAATTGATCGATTTAAATCAACATAAGGGGCAGCACCCGCGAATCGGCGCTACGGATGTTCTTCCATTTATTCCCTTAGACGGCGCAACGATGAGTCAGTGTATTGATTTGGCTAAAAGGGTGGGGAAGCGGGTAGGCGATGAACTTGGAATTCCCGTGTTCCTTTATGAAGAAGCGAGTGACCAATCTTATCGCAAACGGCTTGAGGATATTCGTCGGGGAGGCTTAACGAGCCTTGGGTCACGAATGGAAGCCGATCCTGATTGGAAGCCTGACTTTGGTCCGGCGAATCCTCACCCAACCGCTGGGGTTATTGTGATTGGCGCGCGGCATCCATTGATTGCTTATAATATCCTCCTGGACACATCTGACGTGTCTATTGCGCAAGCCATTGCGAAAACCATCCGGACCTCAGGCGGAGGGTTGCCGTCGGTAAAGGCCTTGGGCATGGAACTCAAGACAAAAGGGCTTGCTCAGGTGTCGATGAATCTCACGAATTTTCGAGAGACCCCACTACATGTGGTATTTGAAGCCGTGAAAGCTGAAGCGGAACAACGTGGCGTGTCGATCGTAAGCAGTGAACTTGTGGGCTTAATTCCTCAAGAAGCTGTTGCCCAAGCGTCTTCACATGATCTGAAATGGGATTCACTGGCTTCTGAACATATTCTTGAATCTCGTTTGAGACGATTTCAGTTGGATTAAATGCTCTTGCGAGCTGCGTCTAGAGGCGAACTTCTTCTAGATGCTGTGGAATCAAAGCGTTTTTCGTGATATGGTTTATTTTTAGTTGTTCACGGGTTTTGCCAAAATGTTTTTATCAAAAAACGAAATTATTCAACCAGTGTCCCTGTAAAGGAGAGTCGTATGCCAGGAGCGAATATTCGAGAAACGAAGTTTGGACAAATGACCGTCGGCCAACTCATGGAAAAACAAGTTCAGTCTGCGGATAAAGACTCAAAGGCAGAATTACTTGCCAATTATATGATGGAAGGGTTCGGGTCAGTGCCGATTATCGACAGCACCAAAAAACTTGTTGGCATTGTGTCAGAGTTTGACTTATTAAAAGCCCTACGAAAGGGCAAAAAGTTGAATGAGGTCTTGGCTGGGGACATTATGACCCCGAGTCCTATCTCAGCCATTCAAAGCATGGATGTGCCAGCGCTCATCGATATTTTGCAAAATAATCATCTCATCCGGGTACCGGTTGTCGATGGAAATGGAAAATTGATAGGGATTGCCTCTCGCCGGGATATCCTCCGCGCTTATCTCCAATCTGGCAGCTAAGCTCAGCACCAATCATCATCCAGTATGCGACCGATAGCCGGTTGGCCCATTTGGCATTGTGTGGTCATCCGAAAGGATCGAGTTGTCTCCATCATGAAAATAAAGGAATCCCTGTGCAACAGTTCGCTGATCGAATCGTAAAAACGGCGGGTTTTGAATATTTCATCATTGCGCTCATCCTCGGCAATGGTGTGTTGTTGGGAATAGAAACATCACCCGCAATGGTTCAGGCCTATGGAGACTGGCTTCACCTCGGCAATCATTTCGTGCTTGGCGTATTTATCATTGAAGCCCTCTTAAAAATGACCGCCCTAGCACCGAGGGTGGGACGCTATTTCCAAGATGGGTGGAACCTCTTTGACTTTTCAGTAATTGTCTTTTCCCTCATTCCCGCGACCGGGGAGTTTGCCATGATCGCCAGGTTGGCTCGTTTGCTGCGTGTCGTTCGGCTCATTTCCACGATTCCAGAACTTCGACTAATTGTGGCCACATTGGTTCGTTCCATTCCCAGCATGGGGCATGTAATGCTCCTAATGGGAGTGATCTTTTATATCTATGCCATCACTGGCTACCAGCTATTTCATGAACATGATCCGACTCATTGGCGATCGTTGGGGATCTCCTTACTTTCACTCTTCCGCGTAGTCACGCTGGAAGATTGGACGGACATCATGTACAAGGCCATGGAATTCCATCATCTCGCGTGGATCTATTTTGTGAGTTTCGTGATACTGGGCACCTTCGTCGTGATCAATTTGTTTATCGCGGTTGTGATTAATAATTTGGACGAGGCCAAGGCTGAACGATTACGTGAGTTGGAACCTCCGGTTTCCCGGAAGGAAATATTGCAAGATCTTCGTTCCACCCAAAAGGCCTTGCAAAGATTGGAGGAGCGATTAGAGCGGCTCAGTGAGCATCCTCACGAAGCGCAGTAAGGATGAAAGAAGAATGATGGATGGCGTAACAATACACGTCCTCAAATAAACCCTTCGGAAATTTTCTCCACACCTACTCGGAAATCCTGTTCATTCATAGTCGTCGCCCAGGACAGCCTGATCGCTGGCATGATCGCCTGTGGGTAATCCACAAATGGTTTGACGATAATCTCGAATTCTGCAGCGAGTCGTTGTGTGAATCCGTGATGATCAATATTTTGCTTACCTTGAATTGTGAAGATGCCTGGAGCATGAGGCCCATCCCATCCTACTATGTTTACCCCGGGTTTTTGGCCTAAGGTTTCTTTGGCTTGTTGGCGAAATGCCAGAAGAATTTCAATGTCCAGTCCGTCATTAAATATCATATCGCACGCCTTCGCCAATCCCGAAATAAGTCCGATGTTGTGCGTCCCAATTTCAAATTGGGTCGCCAGCAGTGGTTCCCCTTCCTTCTTTTGAACGGCACACGTCGAATGGGATTGTAAAAAGCGATCACTCACGATCATCGCTCCTGTGCCTAGTGGTCCCGCACACCATTTGTGGCCGGTAAAGAAATAGACGTCGCAATCCAACTGGTCGAGATCAACCGGGATATGTCCCACGGCCTGTGCACCATCGACGATGAATGCGACGCCACGTTCCTTGGCTATGGTGGAAATCGCATGAATCGGAAAAATTCTGCCATCCACGTGAGACACATGGCTGATGACCATGGCCTTCACCGACTGTTGGTCCAGAGTGTGAGTGATCGATTGGATCAATTGATC
>JAJDBO010000029.1 GCA_029261305.1 Nitrospirales bacterium | reverse complement strand
GACCATTTGATAGGGTTGAAACACATACGATCGAATCTGGCTGCCCCAGGCAATATCCTTTTTTTCACCAATGATGTTTTGGAACTCTGCATCTTTCTTTTGCAGTTCGACTTCATAGAGTTTCGCCTTGAGGACTTTCATCGCACCCAATCGGTTTTGTAATTGTGAGCGTTCGTTCTGACATTGCACAACGATCCCTGTTGGGAAATGGGTCATGCGAATGGCGGTTTCCACTTTATTCACGTTTTGTCCACCAGCGCCACCAGCGCGAAACGTATCAATGCGCAAATCTTTGTCATCAATCTCAACTTCCACGTCGTCATCAAGTTCTGGGCAGACCGAAACTGCGGCGAATGATGTATGCCGGCGTTTGTTGGCGTCAAACGGCGAAATGCGTACTAAGCGATGCACGCCAGCTTCGGATTTCAAAAAGCCATAGGCGTATTCACCTTCAATGCTCAAGGTCACGCTCTTAATGCCAGCTTCGTCGCCAGGCTGCAAATCAATCGTGCTGACTTTGAATCCGCGTCGTTCAGCCCAGCGGAGATACATCCGCATGAGCATCTGTGCCCAGTCTTGGGATTCCGTACCGCCTGCTCCTGGATTCACCCCGAGAATGGCAGAATTGGCATCGTGCTCTCCGGATAATAACTGCTCTGTGTGGAGTTGGCCAAGGACGGTCTCCAGTTCTTGAATGCCGTGATTGAGTTCAGCCAGAAGATCCGCATCTTCTTCCTCCCCAATGAGTTCCATGCTCGCGAGAAGATCTTCATGCTGGCGCTCAAAGTCTGAAATGCGAGAAATATCGCGTTCAATCGTGGCTTTTCGGCGTCCGACCTTGGTGGCCAGTTTCGTGTTGTTCCAAAAGTCTGGCTGAGCGCTTTCCCGTTCGAGTTCTTCTAATTCGTTGCGAAGCCGAGGCAGGTCAAAGACGCCTCCGTAAATCTTGAATGTGAGTTCCGGTTTTGTCTACACGGCGTCGGATATCGTCAAGCATGCCTCACTCCTTTGGTGGATGTCGTGATGAAGGGAATTGAAAGATTGTGTCAACCGCAGTTGGTGAGCGGAAGAATCGTGCGAACCATAACAAAAACACAGTGATTATAACACAGGCCCAGGCAAACACATCGCCATATTTGGTGTAAAAGGTCGATGGGCCACTAAGAGGAATCGTGTGCGTGATGGCTTGCTCCGTAAAAATAGGCGTGGTCTCTAAGACCTGTCCTGAAGATTCGATGAATCCAGAGATGCCGGTATTCGCCGCCCTGGCAAAGGCCAGGCGGTTTTCCACCGCGCGAAAGACCACCATCGCAAAATGTTGATAGGGCGCGACGGTGTGGCCAAACCACGCATCGTTCGTGATCGTGACAAGAACGTTGGCCCCTTCCTTTGCGAGTTGCCGAACAAGATCAGGGAAAATGACTTCGTAACAAATGGCCATGCCGATTTGGATGGGCTCCTCGTTTGGGCCAGATGGAATCGAAAGCAAGGTTGGTCCTGGTCCTGGGTGGAAATCACCGATGCCTACCACGAGTTTGTCGAGAAAAAAAAGAATCTTTTTCAGAGGAATATATTCGCCAAAGGGAACGAGGTGCTGTTTGTCGTATCGACCCGTGAGTTTCCCTTCGGGAGTCAGCACATACGCACTATTAAGCAAATAAGGTTTTCCATCATCATGCCGACGAAGCACCGGGCTTCCAAAGACCAAGGGCACCTGGGCCTGGGCAATCATATCAACCACGAGGGCCTGGTAGCCCAATTCTTGTTCAAACAAAAACGGGGTGGCCGCTTCTGGCCAGATGATGACGTCAGATTGTGAAGCCATCGCTTTGGTGAGGCGACTATAGCGTTGTAAGGTTTCGATTCGATAGGCCGTGTCCCATTTGAGGGCCTGATCGATATTGGCCTGAGCCACTCCTACCTTGAGTGTTGGCAACGAGGATTCATTCGTGAGAGCAAGGGATCCATAAAACAAAGTCCCCAGTATCAATATAATGGTAGCCAAGAGTGGTTTCCAAGGTTGAACAAGTGTGGTCGAAATTAGAGTTTTGGCCAATGTCCAACGTAATCCAAGAAAGAGCGTGACGTTGGTGAGCACAATGACAAACGATACCCCATACACACTCGTGATATCCGCAATTTGAATGATCGAAAGCCATTGAAATTGCGAGTATCCGATGAGGCCCCATGGCATACCTGTCAACACATAGGTTCGTAGAAATTCTAACGAGACCCACAAGCACGGGGCGAGAACCCAGGCCATATTGGCCCAGCGTTGTTCCATCCACACAAAACCCCACGCATATATTCCGACAAAGAGGCCAAGATACGCGGTCAGCAAAAACATGATCGCGATACTGATGGGGAGTGGTACCTGCCCATAGAGATTCATGGCTACCACGACCCAGTACATCGTCCCGGTGAACGCAAAAAACCCCGTGAGCCATCCGCGTAAAAATCCCTGCTTTGGTGTCACATTGAGTAACACCCGATGCAAAGGCAACAATGCGATCCACGCCAAATTTCCCCACTGAAATCCATCAGGAAGATTAGACACAGACAGGGAATAGGCTACCCCTGTGAGTAGGGAATAGAACAGCAATCGGGTTTTCGACATGACGCGGTACGGTAGGGGAAACTACAGATAGATGCAAGGAAGTCTTACTTGAAAAGGAAACAAAAGATGGTTGGTCTTTTCTTGGAACAAGGTGGGAGGCTTACCCCGTACCTTCTTGTTTTTTTGTTGTCTGTTCTCGGCTTGAGATCCATTTCGCATGTTCCTGCGAAATGAGAGCTTCCACTCGTTCAGCCAGAAGAATATCTGCTTTCGGATTGTCATCATACGGACCAGCCTTGGCAAGCCAAAGAAATTTTTCATGCGTCAAGGCTTCACAAGTCGATCGATAAGTGGTCCAGTTGTGTTGGTACTGATTAACATGTTGGAGACCTTCAAATATAATAATGGACACCCCAAGGCTGCCGGTGATGCAATGGGAAAACGGAATGTCCGGAAACCCTGCAGACAGAGGTACCAAGGCAGCCGCCACAATCTCAGCTAGCTTCAATCGTTTATACCACCACTGGCTGTCTAGACTTTTCTTATCGTACCAGCCAATTTGATTGTCGAGACGTTCAATTGTGGGATTGGTTGGGTCCATTTTGATCTCCTAAGAAAAAGTTTCTTAGATCGGAATGTGTTTTTGCGACGCTCCTAGATGAAGAAAGCTCCTCTTAATTCGTTCCCATGACCAGAGAGCCGAGGGGTCCTGCGAGGACGGGGGCGAGCATGATACCTATTTGGGGGAGTTGTTCGCCCAAGGTAATCGAAAGGTCGTGGTCTTTAAGCCAGGCTTGTGGGTCTTCAATGGTCCCTTTTTGTTGTTCTTGTTTGAGGAGGTGTCGAGCTTGGGCGCTGAGTTTTGTGGCAGCGGGTCCATAGGTGGCCATAAGCATCAAGGTAAAACTGGTTCCCCAGAACATAGTAATGGCTAAGGCGGTGCCGGATACGGCTGATTGCATGGACGGGTCTTGCATGAGCACGGCTGGCCATTGAAGCCAGGCATGCATATGTAAAATGCCAGCCACCAAGGCGATGGACCCGATGTTTAAAGTGTTACGTAATTGATGCATTTGTGTCGAGACGGTATCCAGAGTGGGCTGCCAAGCCTTTTTGTGGGTGGCGAGGGCGCTACTGGCTGCGAGGACGATGATGGCTGGGACGATCACCGCTAGGATATTGAGTGTGAGAAGAATGATTTTGATATTGGAGAGAAACTGTGGGTCGAAAGTTCCCGAGTGAGAAAATGTATTGAACGTAAATCCGAAAATCAGACGGTACATGGCGCCTTCGAAATAGACTTGATACACCAGGCCGAACAGGCCGATTCCAATCATAGCCGTCGCAATTGAAGTGATGAGAGGCAAGCGGCTTCGGAAATGGCTGTGCCAGATAATTTGGCATCCGGCTATCGCTCCATACACAAACGCGACCAGACTCAACAGGGCCATGGCCAGCCACGCATATCGGCCTCGGGCTTCATTAAGGAGCCTTGCCTCATGGGATTCAGGGGGTTGGTACGCTAGGCGTTCTAGAGCGGTCGTTACGCCTGTCATTGAAGGCTCAGAGGTTGTTTCAAATAACAATTGTGCCAGACCCAATATCAATAGGGGCGGGATGAGCGCTAGTAAAAAACTGTGTGGGGTTAATTCAGCCGAAGTTTTCATGAACGAAATTGGTGAGAAGTCTATTGAATGAAGAAAGTCATGTACGCGAAAGAAAGAGGGAGCTATTTAAAGTTTGGGTTCCTAACCGAACGTGAATGAGCAAATAGGAGATTGTCGGGTATTCTAAGAGGACCGGGCCAAGGGGTCAATGAAATTTGGTTGCTAGGAGGAAATAGGACGATGGTGCCTAGTTTATACAAGCTCGGGCGCTGCGAGTAAATTCTCGCAGCGCCCGAGAAATAATGAGCGGAAGGCGAAGCCGTAAAAATCTTAGGCTTGCTTCTTCCTACGATAGCCGACCAAGCCGATCAAGCCGGAACCTAAGAGGATCATGGTGGAGGGTTCAGGCACGGGGTCACCACCAAGTTCCTGTGTCAGCTTTCCTTCGAGAATGGATTGGAGGTTGCTGAAGTTAGCAGCCGCGTAGACTTCGAACGAATTGTCCACGGGGCCACCGTAATGCCAGCCGTTTTGCGCATTGTTGCCAATCAACAGCGAGTTGACCTGGACGTCCGTGAACCCTGCGAGGAGGCCGGTGGTGACGGCTTGTTGAGAAGCCGCGAGTGGGGTCAGCCCGCCTTGGTTATGATATCCATCGGTGGACACATCGATGACCAAATCGTCGTTGACGCCTGGCCCGAAGAGGTTTGCGGCCGCGGAGGCTGCGTTGATCGCTCCTGAAATGTTCGTGAGCCCACCGGTATAGGTCATGCCGTTAATAGCACTTGTGACGAGGGCGAGATCGCTAGCGTTGTTGATGGTCGTATAGCCGATTATCTGCGAAACCCCACCGGAGAACTGCCACACCCCGATAGCCAGGTTTCCGTAATAGTTTGAGTCAATCACGTTATTAAGCGCATTAACATATGCGGTTCTCTGAGTGTTGAAATTGGTGTTACCAATGCTGCCTGAGCCGTCGATAACCAGCCCCAGTGTCGTGGCACCTGCCGACCCCATACTGCATACGATCAAAGCGGACATGGCGAAGAAAGAAACGGCGGTTTTTTTGATGCGTGAAAAGTTGATCATGGCGGACCCCCTTGAATGTATGTGTATTTGTAAGTCACGAACGGTTGGTGAATTCCGGTTCGTGTGGCGTTATGCTTTGACCTAACGCACAAGGCGTGCCAAGTGGCGGACGGTTAGCGTGAACGAGTCAGAGAGGGCGTGTTGCCAAAGGTTCCTAGTGGTTGGTGTGGAATGCTGGAGGCAATGGCCGGCCGCAGCGGGGGAGCAAATTGCGGTGGGCGTAAACTTTTTCGACAGGGTTTCGTCCGCAATGCAGGAGACGATCGTGAGGAGTGCTTGAAAATTAAGGGGTTAGGGGCGATCG
>JAJDBO010000280.1 GCA_029261305.1 Nitrospirales bacterium | reverse complement strand
GAGTTAACATCTCCCGCAGTTGTTCTAACCGATTGGGAATCTCCGTTAATCGAGGGAGCACATCCTCCGTAAGATCTTCCACGACAAACAATTGGCGCAGATCAACATCACCACCTTGAAAGACATAATGGCGATTCATATGCATGAGACAGATATTCGAAATCGGGATGCCACACCCCTGTAACACATAGGCCTGCACAGAGAGATCGGCATGATGTACGGCTTTGACGCGTGAAGACGCTTTGACTTCAATTAACCGCCATTTCTCCCCACTTCTTTCCAAAATATCCACACGGATCAGGGTGTCTTCGAATTGAAAGGCTGCTTCAAAAATTGCAGGAATCTCTGGATCCGCCATGAGAATAGCCGTCCGCTCCAAAGCGGCGGCTGATTGCCGGTATCCCTCTGTGACTAATTGCCCCCCGGGAAAACATAACTGGGCGGTGTCGCCAATTTGCTTTCCCATATCCAACATGGCTTGTCGCTGACCATCGACTTTAGTTGCTAACTGCGGAGCATAGACTTCGAGATACAACCGTTTATCGCATTGCTGCCCAGACAAAAAACGAGATTTTGACAATCGCGGGATTCTCGGGATAAAGGTCGTCATTGAGGATATTTCATCAAGAAAGTGGTTTCATTTATACGAACATGAAAATATCAGAATTATAGAAGAAAGATGGCTTGACAATCTCCAGTAAGCCTGATTTCTTAAATATATGCGAATATTAATTGTTTGACCGATTACACCATGAGTGATCACACAAAATATCGACGGCCAATCGTTGAGCCAGTTATTGATAATGACCCCAATCGAGAACAGATTCGGGCATTTGCCGACTTTATTGCCCAATTGCTCGACTCGGCCTTTTGTATTCCCGGCACGCGCATCCGTATCGGCCTCGACCCCCTGCTAGGTCTTATTCCTGGTGTCGGCGATGTCATTGCCAATCTGATTGGCTCCTCAATTTTATTCCTTGCCGCCCAACTGCAAGTTCCGAAAATCGTCATGACCCGCATGGCCCTCAATCTGGGAATCAATACGGTGATTGGCGCCATTCCCGGCATTGGAGACCTATTTTCCATTTGGTTTCGAAGCAACGAAAAAAATGCACAATTGCTGCGCCGCTATACCACCCAATCTACAACCCGCGCAACCCCCGCGGACTGGATATTTGTCATCTTTTTAATTGTCGCTCTCTTTGCGGTAGTGGGAGGAACCTTGATTCTGGTGGTGTTGGGTATTCAGAAAATTTGGAACTTCGGGTCTACCTTGTAAGTAAATTACTGAGAGAAAGTGAAACGGTCTCACTCCGATACAGTCTTCATGGGACGTTACGAAAGTGTCAATACCAATATACCCATGGTTACTGTGGATAACACTTGAAAATCATTATTACCCTATTCAAGTCTTACTTTTAGTTTCCAATCATTCCAAAGATCAAGCCTGACTGTGATTTAGTCATTATCAAAATAAAAACAACCCGTATTTATTGATGATTATTGATTTATCTATATTTAAACTTTCAATTATTAATTTTTTAATATTTCCCATCTTTATTTTTCACGCTGTCCACAAATTCTGTTAATCAATTGTGGATAACCATGTTTATAAACCACCTCAAAACACGAACCATGCCTACCAGAGCAAAATGCCTATTTTTTGTGCATGTACGTATAAAAAATCCATTCCATATATTTTTGAATGTTGATCACGCTAATTCGAACCTTATACAATTGCACCATAAGCTCTCACCAATAACAACTCATTATTCATAAAACTTCCAGCGGGATTCGACCAAACCATGGATCAACAAGAAATTCAACGAGTCACCCAATATGTCACGGCTAGGACTTCCTATAGTCGGGATATTATCGAAGATATTGTCAAAACAGGACTGGAAGAACTCACAGCGTTGTCCCAAACATCCTCCCAAACCTTTGATCGCCAACATGTATTGGAATATGTGTGCCAATGGACGATTCGACGTACCAAGCACCCTGAAACCATGATTCGTGAGATATTGGAATGTGCGGGTCGCTGGCTTGATGATTTGTGTCTAACAATGGACAAAAAAGATTCTGAAGAAGTCAGCCAATCTGAACTCAATTAACAGTGGGAGACTCTAGAGGAGCGCCACCGCAACCGTATCCGCAAATTGCAATCCTTTTTGAGTTAACCGCACATAGCCTTCCTCTTCCGTGAGCAACCCCTGCTTGTGTAACTGATGAAAGGCCCTGCCCCATTCTGTATTTATTTCTGATAGCAATTTAACCTGCTTGCGAAGGACCCCCTTCATGGTTCTTAACCCAAAAACTATATACTCACGGTGCACTTCTTGGGAATTAAGTACATCCACTTCCTCTACGGGTAACTCTCCTTGGGCAATAGCCACACAATAGGAATCCAGGTCCGATGGATTTCCAAACCGCACACCATTCACAAATGATTGCGCACTTGGTCCTAACCCCAAATACGATTCACCCTGCCAATACCGAAGGTTATGTTGACAGGAAAACCCTGGCTGGCAAAAATTTGATATTTCATACTGCTCATACCCAGCAGCATTCAGATAATCAGCAGTGAACAACGCCAGCGAGGCCTGTACCTCCTCATTTGGGGCAAGAACTGCTCCCTGTTCAACTTTATTGTAAAAATGCGAACCTTCCTCAACAGTGAAGGCATAACAAGAAAGGTGACTAGGCTCGAGCGTCAATGTAGCCTTCAATGTTCGTTGCCATGAACTGGTCGAATGTCCAGGGAAGCCATACATGAGATCCAGACTGATATTCTCAAACCCAGCTTGTCGCGAAATGGCAACCGCCGTTTCCGTAGCCTGACTTACTGCCCGACCGCCCAACTGAAGCAATTCCTGATCATCAAAGGATTGCGCGCCGAGGCTAATCCGATTGAATCCCCTCGAACGGAGAATCTGCAAATCTTCACGATTGATCGTTCCGGGATGCCCCTCCAAGGAGATCTCCGCCTCATCAGTAATGGCGAACCACTTTTGAATGTCATCCAGAACACCAACTAATTGCGTAGATGATAACACCGTGGGAGTCCCCCCACCAAAGTACACTGACGAAACGGGAATATTTCCCAAACCAATATCTCGTCCATAAAGTTGCATTTCGTGAGTAAGTCCCATAAGAAATGCCTGAACCCTCTCCTCATGATGTAGCTGCACATAAAACGCACAAAACTGGCACCGCACCCGACAAAAAGGAATGTGAATATACAATCCCAAACTTGCGACCGATTGGCCCTCCAAACATTTTTTCAAAGAATCAATTTTCATAGGGACCCTAGAATTGAGTGTACGAGGGACAGGACATCATCGCAACCTATCTCCTCCCCAAGAATCCTTAGGCTGGCATTACCAATACGTTCTTGTTCTCAGAACATCATCCAAGGTACAAACGGCCTTTAGAAAATCACATATTTCGAATACAGTTCGATACCAATCTATTGAAATTCCTCACATACACCTTGTTTAAGGAGACTCACCTATGAACCAAACTACTTCGCCAGAAAAAATCATGCACCTAGGCATGGCGTTTTGGGGATCCAAGACATTGCTCAGTGCTGTTGAACTGGAAGTATTTACCGTCTTGGCCAAGTCCCCTCTCAATGCTGACTCCTTACAACAACAACTCGGCCTGCATCCACGAAGTGCACGAGATTTTTTCGATGCATTAGTCGCCTTGGGCATGTTGAATCGACAGAATGGACAATATTCGAACACACCAGAAACCGATGCGTTTCTCGATAAAGCCAAACCATCCTATATTGGTGGATTCTTGGAGATGTCGAATGCCCGCTTGTATCGATTCTGGGGATCACTGACAGAAGGTTTAAAAACTGGCCAGCCACAGAACGAAGCCAAGGAAGGCGGAAATTTCTTCGAATCGCTCTACAGTGATCAGGCTAAGCTCAAAAGTTTCATGCAATCCATGACTGGCATTAGCATGGGAGCTAGTATGGCCATTGCCCAAAAGTTTCCCTGGAAAGACTATCAAACGTATATTGATATAGGATCAGCCCAAGGAGGATTGATTGCTCAGGTTGGAAAATCCCACCCTCATCTCACCGGAGGAGGATTCGATTTGCCGCCAACGGGACCAATCTTTGAACACTATATCGCCTCGTTTGGTCTGAGCGATCGATTCACGTTTACCGCAGGCGACTTTTTCCAAGACCCTCTCCCTCCAGCCGATGTCCTCTCCATGGGGCATATTCTGCATGATTGGGATTTGGACCAAAAGAAAATGTTGCTCAAGAAAGCCTTTGATGCCTTGCCTAAGGGTGGAGCCTTAATTGTCTTTGAAGCACTTATTGATGATGATCGACGCGAAAATGTCTTTGGGTTGTTAATGAGTCTCAATATGCTCATCGAATTACCCGGGGGCTTCGATTACACGGGAGCGGATTGTTGTGGATGGATGAAAGAAACTGGCTTTCGAGAAACCAAGGTAGTTCACCTTGCTGGCCCAGACTCCATGGTGATTGGGATTAAATAGCTATGCCAATAATCTAGCGCGCATCATACGCAAACATCTCACCTACTCTCTAGGTGGATGAGGCGGAGGTTTTTGGATATCCAACACCTTCACGTCAAAATATAACACTTGCCCAGCCAGCGGATGATTGTAATCGAGAATGACCTCTTTCTCCCCAATTTCCTTGATGCGTGGATATATGGGGCGTCCTGTACTATCCTGACCTTCTACAAGGGCTCCAATTTTTAAGGATTCTGGCGGGATACGAGACTTATCGGCTTCCATATAGGCATGCACATCGACAGGACCATAGCCCTCTTCAGGCCGAACAATAATTTTTTTTGCCTCCCCCACGGCTAATCCTTTGAGTCCTTTCTCCAAGCCTGGCATTAATTGTTGAAGTCCATGAATGTAGGAAAGAGGTTTCCCCCCAACATTGGTATCCAACACAATTTGATCGTCTAACCGAAGTGTATACTCGATGGAAACTAATTTGCCTGCACGGACAGTAGATGCGGAGGCTATTTCAGCGCTGACGCTAGAAAAACCACCCAGAGTCAACACGAGGCCTATGCAGATGGCCAACCAATTTGAGAATCTAACCCTACCCAACATGAAACACCCCTTCCAACAACTGAGATTCTAAAACTTTTTCACAAAACCTTTCTTTCGTACATTACCAAACCTTGGCAGGGCGATGCCAATGAACCTCATAAAAGTCTAGAGTCTCTCGACAAAGGCTTCAAAAATTACGCGGCTTTTAAAGCCGCCTGTTCGCTGGAAAAATAATCAACGAAGGCTGGAATATTCGTTGTCTCAAGTTTCTTTCGAATGAAGGGCTGAGGATTCACAAGACTGAGTCGAATCCCCTGTTCGCGTAGCCGAAGATAGGTCATAAACAATTTATCAATCACCCATGGCTCTGTGCTATTCATGTGGGAGAGGTTCAGGACAATATGACGACGCTGAGCAATTTGCGCTGACAGAAACGCCGCCTTCAGCACCATCCACTCAGACTGGTCGATTGGCCCCGAAACCATTATTACCCGGGCATTTTTTTCCCAATAACCAGAAATTTCCATTGGACACTCCTTTGCAATTGAACCTAATAGGCAACAATGAACAGCCTTTCCCGTCAATATCCATTTCTCATCCTCAGCACCTACCCTGATCAAGCAAACCTTGTGCCTAAGACTTCGGTCACAAAATAGCAGGTTCAAATTATCGATATCGTTTTGTAAAACATGGTAATTCCGACTCCTGATCACTCCCTTGCCCATCTGTTGGCACCTTGGTATGACTTTGGCTATTCAAAATTTCGACGATGAAAAAGGAGCAGAATACTATGAGTCCCTCCCCCTATCCACGAAGCCCCAAAGAACAACTGTGCGGCCTATGTCACCTCGGGCGACTAGTCGATAAAATCCGAATGCGCAACGCTGGGCAAATTCAGGATTATAATTATTTGACCACAGGCTTTGATAAATATTTACTCGATCATCTCGCCCTTACAGGGGAACAGTTTGAGCAGCGTGTCTTGCGCGGCGGTTCTGATGAAGAAATCTCGGCTTGGATACGTGACAATGCCAAACCGTTAACAGACGAAGAGAAGGTTCAATGGAATACGATGGTTCGAGAAGGGGAACCCAAAAACGACATGGCCCAAGGACGTTTTGATGCCTTGATTGCTGGGGTCGCCAAAAAACGCGGAGTACGCATCAAGCAGTTGCCTGCAATCACCAAATGGATCGATGCCATTGATCTAGACGAAGAACGTTTATGACATCCATCACCATCTAAGGACAGTAGCAAGATAGAGGCTTGGCAAACTACAAAAGAAACACCCTCTCTATTTGGGGGGACACACCATATCAAAGGAATCGAATTGTAACTTCATCTTCCCCGCAGCCACATTGAGATTCTTCATAGCAACACCAAGGCCAATGTCAGGGATTACATTCAACACATCAAGTTGTGCTCGTAATTGAGTGAGGCCAGGAATCTTGAGGTCCCCTCCCAGTTTGAGTTTCTTGAGTAAGGGATTCAACACCTTCATCGCAAGCCTCATCAATGGTTTCCGAACAACACCAAGAATTTTATCAATGGCCGTGAGAACTTTTTTAATCGTAAAGGTGAATTTTCTAAACGGAATTTTCACCGTATTTTTTTCTCTAACGCCTTTCGAATTGGATCGAGACCACGCTTCAGCACCCTGAGCTTATTGAGTATGGCCTGAATTTCCTTCAAAATGGGAGTCATCAGGTCCGTGGATTTCAGAATTTTTTGAATGGCTTTTTCAATGTGATCTACTCGCGTCAGAATCGTTACGAGAACAGTATTAAGTTTCTCCACAACCGGGCTGGCCTTTCCGGCAAAGGCTTCCAGATCCTGACGCAACTCAGTTTTCACCTTCCCGCGTACCAAACTTTTAATGCAATCATCCGTCTTAACAATAATTGCCAAAAATTGATCTGTCTGCGTTTTGACCTTAGTGATTTCCATCGTCAACTTCCCAAGCTCAACTTCAAAAGCCTGCAACTTTTCACGAACAGGCTTAACTTTCTTTTCAACACGATCAGCTTTTTGACGAAGAGGCGTGACAGACTTCTTTAACTTTTCCGCAGCCCGTTTGAGATTCCCAGCCGTCACACTAATGGGAGGAACAATTTGCACCGCCATCAATACTGTTGAGATCGCTGTTAACAAATCCTCTACTTCTTTAAGGCGGTCAGCAATCTGCTTGGTAATGGCTAACTTTTTCCGCACCTCGGCTGAAGATTTTCGAAGCCGCGTAAGTTTTTCGATCAGTTTGGAATAATTGCCGAACAGCTTTCTTAAATTGGTCTTTAGCTCCGTAACTTTCGTCATCTTTAAGCCGTTCACCCCTCAATTAAAAAAATACTTAATTAGGGTATTTAATTACGGTAAATAGCTCAAGTAAAAAAACGTATACAACATTTCCGACATGCTAGGAACACATGGAAAGAGGCATCCCTCCTGCCATGCTGATAAAGCTGACTTATGAGCCAAGCATATCAACGGACTATAAGCGTGGCCTCCATGCCTCGTTCAATATGGCGTGGTTTTCCACAGACGATAGAATAGATTCCTGGTCTTTGTGGGGCTGAGAATATCTCTTCTTTGGTTGCACCAGGCCCAGCTTCAATTTCCCAGAAAACCTTGTCCTCGTCGTCATCATCAAATGGCAGGACAACCTCCCTACCCTGCTTGAGTATTACCCATTCATGTTCCTGCACACCATGGTTAATCAAAGTCAGAGAAACTTTTTGGCCAGAATCAACCGTCCAGCCCTTCGGTTCAAATTGGAAGTCCGTAGCCGTTACGCGAATCGACATTTTAGAATCTTGCGCATAAGCCATAGACATGAAAAAAATGGCACAGATAAAGACTGTGGCAAATGTTCGTTGAATCACAGCGATACTCCTATAAAGAAATTACCTAAGAAAGGATTGATACAAAATATTCACCAATTCTTCCCCAGTAACAAAATATTAATTAATGATAAGGCTCAAACATGTCACTCCCGCTTCAGCCTTTGAGAATTCACTCATATTCACCGCAATTACGGAATAACCTTCCGTCCGAATCAAGTCAAGAGTTTTGGGATAGGCTGCATTTGCCAGTAGACCTTGAGGCACACGTAACACGTTCGCCCCAAAAGGTTCGGCCTGTGGCACAGGCAAGAGTCTAAACTTCTTCAACTTATCCAAATCAAGCCATTCTGAATTCACCAACATCGTCTCGTCATCAAGAAATGTACAAGCCGTTTTCAGATGAAGACAATGATAAACATTGACAGAGATCACTTCATAACCCAACGGCTCAACAATTACTCTCAGAGCGTCCACACCTAATTGAGTCGTGCGGGAAGACATTCCCACGAATAAACTTTTACCAACACGCAGCACATCCCCACCCTCAATCGTCGCCGGAGGGAAAATCTGAACAACCCTCCGGTGTTGAGAAAGAACCGAGCCAATCAGCAGCACTTCCCCTTGCCGCGCACCCCTTCCCATGGACGTCATCACCATCAGCTCATCAAGAACGATGGCATTGTCTTCAATGAACACGCTATCGGGATACGCAGGTAGAGGAGGAAGTTGTTCAACCTCAACCCCGAGACTATGAAGAGCCAGGCAATATGACTCATGTTGTCCGAGGGCCAATGGAATATTGATGGGCTGACGAGAAACATGCGTGACCTCACAGTTCACCAAGGACGAAGAAGGCTGCCTGGTAAGTGCGAGAGTCATACAATATTAGGAAAAGGGATTCGTCTCAAATTGAAGCACCTTGGATCAAGAGTGGTGGGGAATAATTCTGGAATCTAGGAAGTCCTTAGGGTTTGGAGGAACCCTTTTTACCTTTGATTGATCGTCGTTGGGGTGAGGACTTGGCCTGAAAAGCCGCGTCATAAGAACGCTGCGCCCACAAAGCTGCCTCCTGTGGATCATCAAAAATATCTTCAGGAGCGATATAGTAGGACATCTTCACAACTTTATCGCCCTTATCATATTCAAATGGTGTGAGGTCCCTGGCTTCAAAAAGTGGGCGAATCAAATCATCGACCTTTAAGTAAAGAGTATCATCGGCCACCAGTCCGAACATCACACCTTGATGATAAATTCCATATCCCCCAAACATCTTTCTTGGTTGAATCAATCCGAACTCAGCGAACACCTCTTGTAAAAAATCGACAAATTCGGACATCACTACTCCCCACCACGGGCTATTCCTTGTAGGGTTCAAGCAATTTAAGCTCATGCATTTGTTCAAGGGCTATTTGTTCGTCATCAACATAGACACCTTCAGGAAAGCGAACATAATATCGCTGGCCAGTTTTTGCCCCAAAATTTTCAACTTCAACAAAACCTTCCCACAATCCAATGTGAGCACTTGGGGATAGCATCCCAAAACTCGAAGTCAACTTCCGTGTAACAGATATCCTTCCCGGTGTAATAGGCATCACAAAATAACTACCGGGTTCCACCTCAGCAACGACTTTCTCGTTGACCGCGACAAGGTTATGCTCCCCATCCGACAGCAACACTGAGGGTTCATAGATATAGAGTAACGCGGTACCGGCATCTGGGGTTGCTGGTTGGAATTGTGGCCCTGCACAACCTTGTAGCAAGACCAGCAATAAAAATATTGTGAGGCACCATCCTCGTTTCACGAAACTTTGCATTACTCCTCCCCTTTCTCAGCCTTTGTTGTTGGTAATTTTCTTGTACCGAAGGACACATGGACCAGAGATTCTTATTTTTTAAATTTTCGCAACGACCTGGGCTTCCAACAAAATCGAGCCAGTTCCACACGACCCTGGAGGTCAAACTCAATTCCTTCACGTTCAAGCAACACCCGCTGAACTTTCTCACAACCCAGTTGTGTGCGTATGCTAATTTCACCCTTGGCATTAATCACACGGTGCCAAGGAACCGATCTCGCCCCTCTGAGGGCATTTAAGGCATAGCCCACTTGCCGTGGTTGCCCCGGAATGCCTGTGATCGCCGCAATCTGTCCATACGTCGCAACGCGCCCACGCGGAATATTTTTCGCAACTCCGTAGATTTCCTTGTACGTCAAAGCCATACCGAATACTCATCAACCAGTGAGGACTTACCCACTCCAATGTAAAATGAAGTAGAGAGATATTCCATCAGGAGGTTACCCCTTCGCTTCAAAATCATCTTCACGTAGTTTTGCGGTTCCGTCTTTTTGCAACACCCAGACCTCCTTATGGATGACGCCATGAGCTTTATTCATTTTCCAATTCGAAGTTAACACACCACAGTTTTCATCAATAACCTCAATCTTGGGATCGACATATTCAACGGTAGAAAATCCATCGTCAATCAGCTTTTGCCAAAAGGCCAGAATGGCTGCAGTTCCAGTGAACGTGCCAAACGGGCGGGCATGCATCACCGCATCGCTCTCATACTGGGAGGCACAACCGCCAGCATCACCTGCATTAAAAGCTCGCATCCACACGGTACTCGCTATTTTTATCGCATCAATAACCCTAGTCTGTTGTTCCTTTGTTGTCATAATCTTTACTCCTCATGCTCAAGCAATGCCGTAAACTCTTTTTCGCTCAAAATCTCAACCCCTAACTTCTGAGCCTCATCTAGTTTTGATCCTGGGTCAGTACCAGCCACCACGTAATGGGTCTTCTTACTGACACTCGATGTCACTCGACCACCAAGGCGTTCAATCCTTTGCTTCGCCTCTTGACGGGTATATCCACTAAGCCCACCAGTAAGAACAAAGATTTTTCCGGCCAATCGTTTAGTATTCGCATGTTCATCAGAGGAAATAGCTTCAACCTGAACACCTAGCTCCATCATCTGATCAAGAACAACTCCATTGCGAGGTTCGGCAAAAAAAGTCACCACACTGTGAGCAGTTTCAGGACCAATTTCGTGAACCTGGACCAGTTCATCCTCTGTAACAGCAATCACCTTCTTTAACGCCCCAAAGTGATGCGCCAGCACTTTGGCCACATGACTCCCCACATGGTGAATGCCCAGACCAAAAAGAAATCGTTCTAAAGTCGGGGTTTTACTTTGTTCAATGGCGGCAAATAATTGCGTGGCAGACTTTTCTGCAAATCCCTCTAATTGCAGAACCTGCTCTTTGGTTAATCGATAGATGTCGGATAAATCCTTGATGAAATGTTCGTCAACAAGTTGGGCAACCGTTTTCTTTCCTAGACCTTCAATATTTAATGCGCCCTTGGAGGCAAAATGTTCGATCCCGCCTTTGAGTTGAGCCGTACATACCGTTTGACCAGTGCAATAATAGATGGGACCTTCTTGTTCGACAGAGGACTCACATACCGGACAATGTTCCGGCACGATAAACGGCTCACCTCGTTGTTCCCCTGGAATCGGTACGCGCTCGACAATATCTGGAATCACATCTCCTGCTCGCTCAACCTTGACCGTATCGCCGACCCGGACATCTTTGCGGGCGACTTCCTCAACATTGTGCAAAGTCGCACGGCTGATTGTCACGCCACCAACTTCGACTGGGTCCAATAAGGCCACGGGGGTCAGCGCACCGGTTCGGCCCACAGACACGACAATGTCTTGCACTTTAGTAAGTTCTTTTCTTGGGGGAAACTTATAAGCGATGGCCCATCGAGGACTTCGTGATTTTTCTCCTAATCGATCTTGGTAGGAACGTTTATTGACTTTGACTACGATCCCATCAATTTCATAAGGAAGCCCTTCCCGTTTCTCAGCCATGTCTTGGTGAAATGCCAGGACATCATTGATAGTGGGACATAATTCCCGAAGATGTGGAATAGGTAACCCCCAAGTCGCTAATTCGGACACCGCTTCCCAATGAGAGACCAAAGGATCTCCGCTCGTCACCATGAGATCATAGCAAGTGACCACCAATGGTCGCTTGGCCGTCAGCCCCGGGTCCAGTTGCCGCAAAGAACCTGAAGCCATATTTCGAGGATTGGCAAACGTTTCTTCCCCACGTTCAGTCAAACGGCGATTGAGTTCCTGGAAATTTGGAAGAGGCAAATACACTTCCCCACGCACAACTATTCGAGTCGGCAAGGACGAAACTTGCTGAAGATGCAACGGAAGCGATCGAATCGTTCGAAGATTGCCGGTAACATCTTCGCCAGTGACACCGTCACCTCGGGTAGAGCCACGGACAAAGATTCCATTTTCATAGACTAGTTCGATAGACAACCCATCAAACTTAGGTTCGACAGCATACTCCACCTGTTCCACTTCGAGTTCCCGCCGCATACGGGCATCAAACGCCAGCACATCCTCAACATTCAACAATGAATCCAGACTGAGCAAGGCCCGATCATGTTTGACCTTAGAAAATTGGTCGAGAGATGCCCCTCCAACCCGTTGAGTTGGCGAATCAGGAGTGACTTGATTGGGATGTTGTTCTTCTAATTCCTGAAGTTCTTTAAAGAGCCGGTCGTACTCAGCATCAGAAACCTCTGATTGGCTCTGCACATAATAGAGAAAGTCGTGATGGCGAATTTGCTCCCGCAACTCCTGAAGCCGAGATTCCGTTTTCTCGTTTTCCGAGTGTGAAGAAAAAAGATCCACCACGTTACCCCTGGATAAACTGGGAGGCAAAGCTTCGAATATCGTGACCATTCAAGACATGAAAATGTCGAAGGCGGCTCACGGTCTGCCCGGAAAACCGAGACAGAGGGATAGGAATCAATTTGCGGTCAAACTTTCTGGCAATTTTTTTCCACCGAGCCAAAGGCGGAATGGGGCTCACGACGGCAATGTGTTTTTCCTGAGAATGCATCGCGGCGCCAGCAATCAAGCGGTCGTCTAATGACTGGGCAAAGTCCAACCGAGGGTCGTCCCACACATTGGGAAGCGGCCGTGGGGGGAACTGAAAAAATGCTCCCCCATACAACGACTGTCCAATGCCTGGCCCGATCATGTTTTCTAAAAAGGGGGTCGCATAAAAACACAAAGTCGATTCCTGGTTATGCTCGGCATACCACGTAGCTCGCCATGAAAATTTTTCAGGATTGGGAGGCACCTCAAATAGAAACACCACAATTTCGACATTGCCACGGGAAGGCGGAATGTCTTTGACATAAATATCACCAAGCTTATGCCCAAGTTTGGGATTCCAATGCCGCAAGGTTTCACGCATATCGATTCCATCTCGGATCGACGTCGTAAATTTATCCACTTGTGCCAGATCTGCCCCTAACACGGCTTTGGCTTGTTCGCGCACATGGGCGGTAAACCCTTCAATACGATCGTCTTCAGGAGGCCAGGAGCATTGACCGAAGGGATTCCACCGGTAAGCCCATTCCTGTTTTTTCTGCCGTGTCGCTTTCGGCTTCAGCGATAACGAACGCCAAACCGCCGCCGCGCCCTGC
>JAJDBO010000279.1 GCA_029261305.1 Nitrospirales bacterium | reverse complement strand
ACTTCTGCACCATAGTCTTTGGCAATTTTGGCAATCTGCTCACTGTCAGTCGAAACAATGATTCTTTCCAAGCAACGCGCGGCAAGAGCGGCAACGATAGTATAGTAAATTAATGGTTTTCCGCAGAGAAGGCGTATGTTTTTATCTAGAAGACCTTTGGAGCCAGCCCGTGCGGGGATAATTCCTACAACTCTGGGGCAACGAGCCACTGCTTGTGTCATGATGCTAATTCATTTTCTCCACTCTTGGTCATAACCATCATCTGCCAATCAATCATTTCTTGGAGGCCATCCTCAAATGAAATCCCTGGCCAGTCAGGCCCAACGATTTCGCGTAGTTTTGAAATGTCAGCGCTTTTTCTTTGAGTCCCTTCAGGTTTGGATCGGTCAAAAATCACTCGTTTGGTTGAATTCATTAGTTTCATTAAACGAAACACAAGGTCGTGAATGGATATTTCTTCTTCAAGTCCCACATTGATTGGATCTGGCTCAGGATGTTGTTCAATAATCCTTTTCATCGCCTCGGCCGCATCCCAGCCATGAATAAAACTACGTCGTTGCTCGCCACTCCCCCAGACACAAATTTCATCTGAATCGTTCAAAATCTTATTAATGAGCGCTGGTATCACATGCGATTTACCATCGGAGCAAAAATCGCGAGTACCATACGCATTGAAAAGTCTTACGATGGCAATCTTCATTCCATACTCACTGGCATAGTAACGTCCTTGCAACTCAAGAATACGCTTAGCCCATCCGTAACCTTGATTGGCTTCTTCCGGAAAACGGACAAAAGTATCATACTCAGGAGTTGGCACCTCGGCATCATCAGGATATACACAACATGTACTGACAATGAGATACCTCTCAACTTCGGCGAGTCGAGCAGCTTCAAGCAAATTGAGGCCAATTAATAAATTAGAAGTTAGCATCTCACCATGATGAACGTTGCTATATTCAACGCCAAAGGCCCGGGCTGCGAGATTCAAAACTACTTCACTTCCCTGACAAACCGTTTTGCACACATCCCCGTCACGCAAATCCTTATTGATAAAACGAATGTCACTCAGAACAGATTTGAGATTGTCGAGGTTCCCTTTTTCAAGATTATCCACGACGGTAACTTCTGCCCCATCTGCGACCAACTGCTCAACCAAATACGAACCAATAAACCCTGCTCCTCCGGCGACAAGTGTTCGTCTATTTTTCCAGAAACTCACGTATTTCTCCTAAGCAGAGGATAAAGACTGGGCATAAAAACCCCATTTCACCAGACATCATCAAAGCAATGAATCACGAACTTATTTAAAGTTAAGACAAGGCTTTTATGAGGGATGAGCAAACTCTTTCAACATCAGGGGACCCCATACTAGCAAAGGTCGGAAGACTCAAACCCCTTCGAGAGATATCTTCAGCAATAGGGAAACTCCCCTCTTGCGCATAAGGAGGCAGATGATGAAGCGGATAAAATACAGGGCGAGTATCAATTCCTTCATGCTGGAGTTGCTCGATCACCTGATCTCGGTCACAGTCCTGTCGTAAGAGAACGGTATAGAGCCAATTCACAGTCTCGGCCCAATCAACTCGCCTAGGCACTTCAATACGAGGATCAAGACTGAGTTTCTCAGAATACGTTCTTTGAAGATCTCGCCTTCGCTCCAAAAGGGTTTCAACCTGTTCCATTTGCGCAACTCCAACCGCAGCTTGCAAATTGGTCAGACGATAGTTGTATCCAAGAATATCGTGCCAATAACGTTTATTTTTGGCCATCCCATGGTCACGAAGAACCTTTGCACGTTCCGCGAGACTATCACTGTCTGTTGTCAACATGCCACCTTCTCCCGTGGTCACGATCTTATTACCAAAAAAACTAAAGCATCCGATATCTCCCAATGAGCCTACGATTTCCCCCTTGTATTTCGCCCCGTGCGCCTCTGCCGCATCCTCGATGATAAACAGCTCATACTCCTTGGCCAGCTTTTTAAGTGGATCCATATCCACGGGATGACCGTAGATATGAACTGGAATGATGGCCTTTGTCTTTGAAGTGATTTTTTTCTTAACAAGCGAAACATCCATCGTCCATGTGTCTTGCTCGCTATCCACAAAGATAGGAGTCGCTCCGGTATATCGTACAGCATTGGCAGTCGCAATAAAGGTCAATACCGGAACAATGACCTCATCTCCCGGCCCAACTCCCGCTAGGACCAGAGCAAGGTGCAGAGCCATGGTGCCATTGCAAACCGCGATACCATGCTTAACCCCACAAAACTTAGCAAAGGCAGATTCAAATTCTGGAACAAAACGGCCTTGGGACGAAATCCAGTTCTTAACTATACATTCCGTGACATATCGTAGCTCATTGCCAGGAAAGGCCGGCGCAGCTATTGGTAAGTTGACCCGATGAGCATACGCGGCAAAATCAACAACCCTTCCTCCCTTATCAACGATCGGAATATATTTAATCCTGTCAGACATCAGACTGATTATTTTCTCAATCGACGTTCCTTCCTCTACAGCCACGGGATTTGAGGTCATAAAATCCGAGACCTTTGTGTCTAGTAACAAATCGTCTAAAATTGCTCGACGAACATCTCCATCTGTGACAACACCCTTCAGGCAAGACTCATGATCAATAACAAATGCAATGCCGCAAGCATTTCGGTCAATGAGCCCCAAGGTCTCACGCATGCTTGCCGATTCAGATATTAACATAGACGTGAGTGACCTACTTATTTCCACTTTAGTTCCCCACTACACAGATGGAATCCGATTTTTGGCTGCCACTATCACTTGACAAGTATCCCGGATCATATCCCGCTCCAGATTATAGGCTTCTAATACTATTGTAGCTTCAGGGAATTCACTCAGGCGAGGGATAAACCAAGCCTTGTGGTCAAACGGCAGGTTTTGATCGGCCAAACCATCATTTTCACTAAGATGGAATGCCATGATATATGGTGCGACTGTGTCCAAAAATTGATGCATGTCGAATTCTAAAGAATGTGCCGTAACCTTCAAATGACCGACATCAATCAAGAACCCAAGATTTGGCAACCCGACTTCCTCATAGGTACATAGAATATCATCAGCTGTCGCGCACAAACCCACAAGATTTTTTCCTTCAACTAAATTGAAAGGTGCAATCACGTTATTTTCGACGACGAGTTTTATTCCCTTGCTCTCTGCATACCTACCGAGATGACGAAGACTTCGCACAAAAATCTCGTGTGCTTCTTCTAACGAGACCCGAGGAGCCTGAGTCACATCTCTCCCTAGATGTTCAGGTTTGGCCTTAAATGCAAAGCCTGCATGAACACTAAAGAACGGCGCATGGAGCTCAGCACTCAGATCAATCGCATTCCGACAATGGGTTATGCTCCGGTCAAGCATATCAGGAGCAGAAGAAGCCAGATTGAGAACAAAGGAACGCTCGTGGGGAGGGAAGTAGTTGTGGACGAGATAGTGAATTTGCTCGCTTGATGTTTCGCGAATTGGTCGTAAAACATCCGGGCTCCAGGCCATTCCTGAACCAAGCTCAATCCGTTCAAACCCCCAACTCCTTGCCCATTCAACAAGCTGTGGAACGGATCTTGTCTTGAAGGCCCCAGATGAAACAAAGAGTTTCCTGTTCGATTCACTCATAGAGGTGAACCCTATCTATTTTCGAGGTCCGAATCTCAGTAACCATACTTCTCCACCATTTGCCGAGTCATTTCGTAAATTCTCTTTCTCGGACGATCGCACACACGCACCGCAGGATTCCCCTCATAAATACCCCAAGCATCTAGATTTTGGCGGGCAACCGCACCGGGCATAACAACGGCACCTTCACCGATTTTCACTTTCGGTAAAACAATGGCGTTTGTGAGAACCATGGCATGATCGCCAATTTCCACAAAGGATCGTTCGACACTTCGAAATTCTGTTGGAATACAGGGATTCGTCAGCCCTTTTCCAGAAAAATTATCCGAACCGCTGACGATCCGAACACCACAGGCAATCCCCACATAATTGCCAATCTTGAGAACTCCTCCACCTGCAGTCGTTACGAAGGCACAAATGTGGACCCGATTGCCGATATCCAAACCCTGGCCGCCATGAATCCACGCAAAATCATCAATCTGTGATCCATGACCTATTGAGATTAAAGAAGGTTTAATGATCTGAGCGAGTCGAAAGACCTTTACGTCCCGCCCAATACTCTTTAGTCGACTCAGCTCGTCAACCGTTTTTAATTCACCTTCCATACATCCCTAGGAAAAGTTGAACCACTATGTCACCCAAACTCCATACTATCGTTTTTTCTGTTTGATTGTTTAGGGCAGAACCTCTGTTTCATTCCTTTCTCAACCACTGAAAGAGTAGCAAAGCATCCTGCGGTATATCCCGTAAAGCCACAGATCCAATCACATCATCCATCCGCTTAAGAGAAATCCCACTTCCAGGTCGCTTGTAGCAAAGCATATTATCCGTGATCACGGTCCCAGCAGGAATCGAAACTTTTGAAACAATGCTTCTCCGCATATTGACCGCATTACGTAATTCCAACTCAACTGGCTGTTTCAATGGACTTCCTAAGACAGCTTCGGTTTCATGAATGCTCCTGACCAATTGCCGAAATTCTTCTGGGTCTATCGACGAGGACTGATCTGGTCCCGGCATAGTCTTATCAATCGTAAAATGTTTTTCGATTACACACGCGCCCAGTGATACCGCAGCCATGCAAGCTGAATCGGTTTGGGTATGATCTGAATATCCTACCAATGTTCCGAACGTATTCTTCATCGTTTGCATCGCGCGAATATTGGCATCTTCTAGGCGAGAGGGATAATTGGTAGTGCATTGCAATAGAACGACCTGCTGGTTTCCACTTTCTCGAATCAATCTCATGGCCTCATCCACTTCAGACAATGTAGCCATACCCGTAGACATAATGATCGGTTTGCCTTTCCTTGCGACGTATCGCAAAAAGGCCGGTTCCACAATCTGAAAGGAAGCCAACTTGAATGCAGGAACCCCAAGAGTTTCAAGAAAATCTACATCCTCAGTATTAGCGGGAGTCGAAAGAAACAATATCTCCTCTTGTCTACACTCTTCGACCAGAGAGGAATACATGTCAGCTGCTAACTCGAGTTTCCGCAACATACCCTCTTGGGATTCTGTTGCTGCAGTTGTTCGCATCTGATAATCGGCCTTGGGTGCGGCTGGAATCACAACCCGTTCCGTCTTGAAAGTTTGGAATTTGACACAGTCTGCGCCGCATCGTTTAGCCTCTCGGACAAGCTTCTTTGCCATCTCCACGTCGCCATTGTGATTGACACCAGCTTCGGCAATGATGAATACAGGTTCGCCAGGTCCGATTCTGTGTGAGCCAAGCTGAATTCTTGCTAGGTGCATGTTATTCATTGCTAGGGCAAAGCCTTTTCCTTTAAAAGATCCTATCTACAAACAATTATTCTGTCCTGAGAATTCCTTCCCCCGTCCACTTTAAAATACAAGATCCCCAGGAATACCCCACGCCAAACCCAACCAACATAATAGTTTGCCCCGCTTTCAACCGACCCTGATCGGCAGCCTGCTTCAAGGCAATAGGTATACTTGCGGAAACCATATTTCCAATCTCGCTAAACCCTTCAAATACTTTTTCAGAAGGAAGGTTAAGATGCCTCATGATATTATCTAACACGGTTCGACTAGCCTGATGAAAAAAATAGAGATCTACCTGTTCCAGAGTTAGACGGGATTTTTCCAACAAGGCAGTCACTGTTTTTGGAACGGCCTGCATCGTGAACATCATCACACCAGCGCCATCCATTTTGAGATAAGACTTCATTGAATTCGTTACTAAATCCTCCTGGGAACTACTTGCCGAGGAAAGACCTCGAACGCCGCTCCCAGAATGTATGAGTTTATCAGTCCCACGCCCGTCAGTACCAAGATCAAACAATCCCATGACATCATTAGAATCAGCACTTTCAATTAGAGTCACTGCGGCACCGTCACCAAAAATTGGCCGGCAAGTCCGATCAGTTTTCGACACAAATTTCGAATACGTATCTGTATTCAGCAACAGCAACTTGTTCGCCATCCCACTATTGAGGAGAGAATTGGCAATGGCAAGACTATAGACATAACCTGAGCAGCCTAGGTTCACATCAAAGGCTATCGTGCCTGTGGAAAGTTTTAAACGTTCTTGGAGAGTGCAGGCTGTGGTAGGCAACAAGTAGTCTGGGGACTGGGTGCAGACGATAAGAGCGTCGATTTCATCCTTACGGACAATGCCTCGATCAAAGAGTTTTTCAGTTGCGATAACACCAAGGTCGGAGGCATGTTCTCCCTCTCTTGCCAACCTCCGAGAAATGATACCCGTGGCTCGCTCAATGGCAGTAAGGTCCCAGGAGGGATTATCCACTAACATGTCACGGTTCGATTCCCGTAACGTCCCCAAATGATACTCAATTCCTGAGACTTTAACCCCTTTCATAGTTCATCGAGTAGCCCCATCAGGCTGGTTTGGTTAGGTTTCAAGGATACCTTTTTCGCGCAAAATTGATTTGACTTCGCGAATTGACTTTGCATCAGCCAGGGCATCAATTTCAGCAAGCCTCCCATCGTAGGCACTATCAAGTTCCGTGAGAACTTTCAAATGACCAAGTGAATCCCATTCGGCGATCGTCTCTGCGCCGTCCTCTTCGGTAATGCTTCCTGGATTTAGCCCCAATGCCTGTTCAACTAATACCTCTATGGACTTCATTTCCTCTTCTCCTCCATCACGAACTTAATTCCAGGCTGCAAAGACCTTGGTCCACCAAATATATTTGCCAAATTTTTTCACGTAATGAATGGCCCCGTCGTTCATCAGATCGGAAAGCAAACCCGTTTGGTGGCACATCGAATCAGGCAGAACCCATTCCTTCTTGAGAAGTAGTTCAACGTGAGAAAACCCTTCATGAACAACTTTGGCAATTTTGTTTTCATCAGACAAACTCAAAACAGGAAATACCAACACCCCTTGTGGCGCCAAGTAGTT
>JAJDBO010000278.1 GCA_029261305.1 Nitrospirales bacterium | reverse complement strand
TGGGAGGAAGGTGAGTGAGGGAGTCACGTACAGCCTGGGCGATGACCAGACGAAACCGTTTCATTTCTTTTTCTTTGAAGAGGGCAGCGATTCCCCAAATACTTCTTCAAAAGAAAAGGATTGGCCTTTTTCAAGTTGACTAAGCCCCTGTTTGATTTCTTGCATGAGGGCGGGGTTGCGTTGGATGTCGTGAGTCTCCTGCCAACTCTCAAATTCTTCGGCACTAATGAGAACCGCCGCCGGACGCCCATTGCGCGTAATAACTAATTCTTCCTCGGTTTGTTCTACCGTAGCCACTAATTCGCTCAACCGAGCTTTGGCTTCCGAAAGGGTCAACGTTTTAGACATCGGGACACCTCCTCAAGTAGACCAGAATTCAGACTAACTCGTTTCTTTGTCAGTGTCAACCAAAACTACGGCATTACTAAGTCAGGGGTTTAATCTTTCTCATGCGTTGGGCGCGGCTGGGTCGCCGCCCCGAATCGACTCCTTGGCGAAGACTTGTTTGAGCGGAGCGAGTTTCTGAGCCATCTTATTCGAGGCGGTGGATCAGGGACCCGTAGGGACGCGCACAGGCGGAAATGGTTTTGGTCCCTTTTGCCAAAACAAAAGGGACTCGTCGGCGGGGGCGAAACCCTGCTTAATATAAAGAAAGCTGCTTAAGGTGTAGGCGCGGACCACTGCGGGATGCGCGAAGGCTGGTTTTCTAGGTGGCTGGTATCGTAGATGCGTTCTTCTCCGGTGATGCCATCTTCATGGGGGTCGGACCACATCTCGCCTTTACCGGTTTCGAATTCTCCATTGCCATTGCGATCCACCCAATAAAACAACGGCGAGCCTACGGTAATCACCACAGGCGTTCCGAATTCATCAAGCCAAACTTTGTAGGTGCGTCGGGCAGTCATGTAATCAACAGTGCCCGATCCGTTCATATCGAATTTACGAAAGAATAAATCGTTGCGCCAATCGTAATAGGCTTCGACTTCTCGATCATCAAATTCATCTGGCTCTTCAGGAATGAGCGAATAGTCTCGGAGATGCTTGCCTTGCCCTGGATCGAGGTGCGATCCAGACATGACCCCACCGGGGGTTAACGTAGAGGGAGTCTCATTAGAAGCTGCAATGTGTACTGGGGAAAACGTGAAGATGAAAAAAATCCCCATCCATTTCCCCAAACTGAATAGCATTGACTTCAATTTGAAATACCCTTTTTTAATATCCCAGCGTAATTGACCCAAACAAGTTTCATGGGACGACACTTCATTTTACCAAAAGATCCTGTTCAACTCACATTGTGAGGTCGTCCGCAGTCTGGCACAATATGCCTCTCTATGCCACCGACCTTTGCTGAAGTTATCTTCCCTCAACGCTTAACGCAATCGTTCACCTATCAAATCCCTGCCTCATGGCATGATGCACTAAAGGTCGGGCATTGGGTATTAGCTCCCTTTGGACGTACTGCCCGTCCAGGCTTTGTCGTCTCACTTTCTGAAATTCCCACAGACCCCACAGTGCCCATTGGTAAAATTCGTGAACTTGGGGAACACCTCACTTCAGAACCTGAATTCGACCTTGATCCCACAGTAATTTCCCTGGCGGAATGGATGGCTGACTATTATATCGCGCCATTGGGTGTATGTTTTCAATTGAACCAGCCACCTCGGCTCCCGTTTAAAACCGCATCGCGCCTACGGATCACTCCCTTGGGACAACAGGCCATGGAGAGAGGACGGCTGTCTGAACATGCCAAAACCCTCCTGAACATGTTGGTTCAGAAACCGAAAGGGTTAACACTTCCAACGCTCAAAAAAGCTGTCGCGGCAGCTTCGACGACCGTCACCCAACTGAAGCGTCAGAAATGGGTTGAAGAAATTCACACCTACACGGTTCCCTCAGCCATTGAAGCGCCAACACGAACAACAAAAGCCCCCCTCAGCAGACAAGATACAGAACCAAGACCCTCTCCAATCTGGTGGAGAGACTTCCAACACCAACTGACGGAACAATCGTTTGGAGAATATTTTTCAAATGACATTGGCCTAAGCTTCTCTTCTCTTCTTAGCCATTCTATCCAAGAGGCCCTCAATCAACGACGGACAGCGCTTGTCATCTTTCCGGATATTAGTCAGGCAGTGACCTGCGCACAATCCTTGGGCGCAGAGTTGGGTATCGAGATTGGGATATTTCATAGCGGATTGTCAGACACCGTTCGCATGAAAGAATGGCAGGCGATCAAACAAGGGCGCTATCACGTCGTCGTCGGGACGAGAATGGCCGTGTTTGCACCAATGCCTTCATTGGGTTTCATCTGCTTGAGTCACGAGGAAGACTCCACCTTTAAGGACGAACAAGCCCCCTATTACCATGCCCGCGAGGTGGCAAGGAAGCGAGGGCTTCTGAGCCATGCCACATTCCTTCTGCATTCTCCTCATCCAACGTTAGAAACGTATCAACACTTTTCTTCGGCCACCAAATCAAATAATGCGGTCTGCTTCACTCACCGTAATGGGGATGCAGTCCAAATCATCGATCACCTACAAATTCCTTACGGCACAACGATATCGGATGAAATGCATCAAGGGATTGAACAATCACTCGCCGCTGGTGGAGGAGTGGTTATCTTCCATAATCGAAA